>NZ_JBICMC010000035.1:0-131234 GCF_043106005.1 Pseudomonas sp. GLN_2
CATTCTACGCATTACAAAAACCCTGTCAACACTTTTTTTCGCGCTAACCTACTGAATCTTAAACTCTTTATAGAGAGGCTGGCTGAGGGGGGCCCGTAAAGGATTTTCACCAGACGACTAGCGGGTGTTTATTATTATTGATAGCATCGGTACATTCGTTAAAAATATAAAACACGAGGTTCCTGCAGCATGGCTAACACACCCTACCCCCAGTCCTACTACGCCGCCTCGGCCAACCCGGTGCCGCCACGTCCGGCGCTGCAGGGTGAGGTGGAAACCGATGTGTGCATCATCGGTGCCGGCTACACCGGCCTGTCCAGCGCCCTGTTCCTTCTGGAGAACGGCTTCAAGGTGAGCATCGTCGAAGCGGCCAAGGTCGGCTTCGGCGCATCGGGCCGCAACGGCGGCCAGATCGTCAACAGCTACAGCCGCGACATTGACGTCATCGAACGCACCGTCGGCCCCAAGCAGGCACAACTGCTGGGCCACATGGCCTTCGAGGGCGGGCGCATCATTCGTGAACGCGTGGCCAAGTACAACATTCAGTGCGACCTGAAAGATGGTGGCGTATTCGCTGCCCTTACCAGCAAGCAGATGGGCCACCTGGAATCGCAAAAGCGCCTGTGGGAACGCTTTGGCCATAATCAGCTGGAGCTGATGGACCAGAAGCGCATCCGCGAAGTGGTTGCCTGCGACAGCTACATCGGCGGCATGCTCGACATGAGCGGCGGCCACATCCACCCGCTGAACCTGGCCCTGGGTGAAGCTGCCGCGGTCGAGTCGCTGGGTGGCATCATCTATGAGCAAACCCCGGCCGTGCGTATCGAACGCGGTGCCAACCCGGTCGTGCATACCCCGCAGGGCAAGGTCCGCGCCAAGTTCATCATCGTTGCCGGCAACGCCTACCTGGGCAACCTGGTACCCGAGCTGGCCGCCAAGTCCATGCCATGCGGCACGCAGGTGATCACCACCGAGCCACTGGGCGAAGAACTGGCACGCACCCTGCTGCCGCAGGACTACTGTGTCGAGGACTGCAACTACCTGCTCGACTACTACCGCCTGACCAGCGACAAGCGCCTGATTTTCGGTGGCGGCGTGGTGTACGGCGCGCGTGACCCGGCCAACATCGAGGCGATCATCCGCCCGAAAATGCTCAAGGCCTTCCCGCAGCTGAAGAACGTGAAGATCGACTACGCCTGGACCGGTAACTTCCTGCTGACCTTGTCGCGCCTGCCTCAGGTTGGCCGAATTGGCGACAACATCTACTACTCGCAGGGTTGCTCGGGCCACGGCGTGACCTATACCCACCTGGCGGGCAAGGTGCTGGCCGAGGCCCTGCGCGGCCAGGCAGAGCGTTTCGACGCCTTTGCCGGCCTGCCGCACTACCCGTTCCCGGGTGGCCAGATGCTGCGCGTACCCTTCAGCGCCATCGGTGCCTGGTACTACAGCCTGCGCGATCGCCTGGGCTTCTGATTCAGGCAGGCCTGGCCTCTTCGCCGGCAAACCTGCGCCCACACGGACTGTGCAATAAGCACAAATCCTGTGGGCGCGGGCTTGCCGGCGAAGAAGCCGGCACAGGCAACGCTATTCGTTCAGGCTATTGACCGCCTGCTTCGCCGCAATCTCTTGCCCGGCCTTGGCCAATTCATCCGCAGCATGCAACCACCGCTGGCGATCAACCTGGGCCGGCAGTTGCCGAGGTGGCTGCACCAGCACCGCCCAACTCCCCTGCTTCTCCCATGCCGATGCAAATTCATCGAATGCCATCACCTGCCGCCGGTGCATGCCCGAGCGCAGCAGCACCCGCTGCTTGTAACGGTCATACCCCATCAACACCGCATAGCGCGGCTCGCTCCACCAGGCCGAACCTTCCTCGTAACGCAGCAGTACCGGGTTGCCCGCCGCCACCTGGGTCAGCAGCGCGTCCAGTTGCTTGTCCAGCGGGTACACCACCCTACCGTAATCCCGTGCCACACGGGGAATAGCGGTATCCAGCGTTTCGGCACCCTGAGGCAGGTTGAGCGGCTTATCCAGCAAGCCCGGCGTAATAGGCGCCCCCTGCTGCGACAGCACTGCCGCGAGCGCCATGGCCCCGCTGTGGTTGGCGTTGCCACGGTAGAACGGCACGCTGCTGATCTCGACTCGCTGCGGCAGGCCCTTGAGGTTGCCGTGCGGTGCGCTGGCGCAGCCGGCCAGCGTGGCAGCCAGCAGACAGGCAGCCAGTAGCCGCCGGGGGGCAGCCTTGAAGGAATGTTGCTCCATGGACACTCGCTTGTTCCAACGCCGGGCAGGCAGCGCCCGGCTCTGGCCACCGATCATAGGTCCGACAGCGGCGCGGGTATAGTCCGACAGCGCCTTGGAGCGAATCGGCCCTAGAGATAGACCATTGTTCGATGGAACGTCACAGACAAAGGGCTAGACTAAAGCAGTGTCTGGAAGGTAAACGCGGCCCAATCAAGCGCTTGCCGCAAAGATGGAGGCACAGATGAGCCTGACCATGGCAATTCTCATGCTGGTAGGCATGTGGCTGAGCGTCGCAGCCGCCATGCTGTGGGGTGTACTGCGTATCGTGCGGCGTCATGCACACCACCTGCCACCGCAGGTACCCGCCAAGCCACAGCCTGTAAGCCGGGCGCGGCGGCATGCCGGGGTGAGCTAACCTCAGGATTTCCCGAAGCCCACTGACTGACAAGCCCGCTGCACAGGTATTCGCGTTGCCAGTGCCACGCGAATACCTGTGCAGCGGGCTTGTCCGCAAGAGGGGCGCGAGGCGCCCCTTTTTACATCAACCTTCAGCCGCCTCACGCTTCAGACGCGCTCGGCGGGCCAGGATGTTGAGGACCTCGATAGCCGTCGAGAATGCCATGGCCGCATACACATAGCCCTTAGGTACATGGGCGCCAAAGCCTTCGGCGATCAGCGTCATGCCGATCATGATGAGGAAGCCCAGCGCCAGCATGACCACGGTCGGGTTGTCGTTGATGAAGTTGGCCAGCGGGTCGGCGGCCACCATCATCACGATCACAGCCGTGATAACGGCGATAATCATGATGGGCAGGTGCTCGGTCATGCCCACGGCGGTGATGATGCTGTCGACCGAGAAGACGATGTCCAGCAGCAGGATCTGGAAGATCGCCGCAGCAAAGCCCAGGGTAACCGTGGAGGAGACTTTGGCTTCCTCCTTGGCGCCATGCGGGTCGACGTTTTCGTGAATTTCCTTGGTCGCCTTCCACAGCAGGAACAGACCACCGGCAATAAGGATCACATCTTTCCACGAGAAGGCGTTGCCGAACACTTCGAACACCGGGTCGGTCAACTGGACGATCCAGGCCACGGTGCTGAGCAAGGCCAGCCGCATGACCAAGGCCATGCTGATACCGATACGCCGCGCCTTGGAGCGGTACTCCACCGGCAGTTTGTTGGTCAGGATCGAGATGAAGATCAGGTTGTCGATGCCCAGTACAACTTCCATGGCCACCAGCGTAGCCAGGGCAACCCAGGCGGTAGGGCTAGCGGCGAGTTCCAGCAAATATTCCATTGTTCAAATCCTGCAGCAGCGGTTGGGGTCAAATTTCCTGGGTTTCTTCTTTCTTCTCGGCATGCTTGGGCTTCTGCCCTTCGCCGCCGATGGCTTCGCTCAGCGCCTGCTGGGCAGCCTTGTTGGTGTCGTCGATGGCCTGCTTGGCCGACTGCGCGGCCTGGTCGAGCATCTGCTGGGCGGATTTCTCGGCCTGGTCGCAGCCTGCCAGGGTGAACAGGGCCAAAGCCAGCACCAATGGGGTGCCAATGGATTTGAGTTGCAGCATGGTGTCCTCGCTTGAAATAACCCGGCGGCGCATGGCGCCTGATAGCCGTGCATTCTAGAGACGGCAATAGTTCAGGAAAATTCGTATTTTCATGGCATATACTTCGGTTTTTACGAATCGGAACGACCGACGGTGCTTAACTATCGCCAGCTGCATTACTTCTGGGCCGTGGCCAAGACGGGCAGCATCACCCGCGCCAGCCAACAGCTGAACCTCACACCACAAACCATTAGCGGGCAGATCACCCTGTTCGAGCAAACCTACGGCCTGGAACTGTTCCAGCGCGCCGGCCGGCAGCTGGAACTGACAGAAACCGGCCGTCAGGCCCTGGTGTATGCAGAGCAGATGTTTCAGATCGGCAGCGAGCTCGAAGCCATGCTGCGTGCCGGCCCTCAGGAGCAGATCCTGTTCCGTGTGGGGGTGGCTGACGTCGTGCCCAAATCCATTGTCTACCGCCTGCTGGCACCGACCATGGACCTGGAGGAGGTGCTGCGCATCAACTGCCGCGAAGACAAACTCGAGCGGTTACTGGCAGACCTGGCTATTCAACGCCTGGACCTGGTGATTTCCGACAGCCCCATGCCTAACCACCTGGACATCAAGTGCTACAGCCAAAAGCTGGGCGAGTGCGGGCTGAGCTTCTTCGCCACCCCGGCGCTGGCACAACGGCTTGAAGGCCCTTTTCCAGCTTGCCTGCAGGATGCTCCGCTGCTGGTTCCCGGCCAGGAGACCGTGGTAAGCAGCCGCTTGCTGCGGTGGCTGGGCGAGCAGCAGGTGCAGCCACGGATCGTGGGGGAGTTCGATGACAGTGCCTTGATGCAAGCGTTCGGGCAGTCGGGCAGCGGCATTTTCGTTGCGCCCAGCGTAATCGCCGAGGAGGTGTGCCGTCAGTATGGCGTGCAACTGATCGGGCAGACCGAGGCCGTGCACGAGTCGTTCTACGCCATTTCGGTGGAGCGCAAGGTCAAGCACCCAGGGATCGTGGCGATTACCGAGGGGGCGCGGCGGGAGTTGTTTCACTGGTAGCCATCCAAGCCTCATTGACTAGCAACAAGGCGCGCCGTGCCCACCAGGTGCTCTATGGTAAAGTCCGCCCTTTCCAGATTCCGAGATACCGCTGCACATGACCCCTCTCCTCCGCTTCCTCAACCGCACCAGCCTGGTGACTCAGATCGTCATCGGCCTGCTCGCCGGCATCGCCCTCGCCCTGCTGGCACCTGCCATCGCCCGCGACCTGGCCTTTCTTGGCAAGGTGTTTGTCAGCGCCCTGAAGGCGGTTGCGCCCGTGCTGGTGTTCATCCTGGTCATGGCTTCGGTCGCCAACCATCGTCACGGCCAGGAAACCCACATTCGCCCGATCCTCTGGCTGTACCTGCTGGGCACCTTTGCCGCAGCAGTGGTGGCCGTGGTTGCCAGCATGCTGTTCCCGTCGCACCTGGCACTAAGCACCAGCGAAGCCTCGCTGAGCGCGCCAGGCGGCATCACCGAGGTGCTGCAGAACCTGCTCCTGAGTGCGGTAGACAACCCGGTCAATGCCCTGCTCAATGCCAACTTCATCGGCGTGCTGACGTGGGCCATCGGCTTGGGTGTGGCCCTGCGCCACGCCGGCGAAACCACCCGTACCGTGGTCGAAGACCTGTCCACGGGTGTAACCCTGATCGTGCGCGTGGTCATCCGCTTCGCCCCGCTGGGCATCTTTGGCCTGGTCAGTTCCACACTGGCCCAGTCGGGCCTGGACGCGCTGCTTGGCTACCTGCACCTGCTGGCGGTACTGATCGGCTGCATGCTGTTCGTGGCGCTGGTGATGAACCCGCTGATCGTGTTCTGGAAGATCCGCCGCAACCCCTACCCGCTGACGCTGCTGTGCCTGCGTGAAAGCGGCATTACCGCGTTCTTCACCCGCAGCTCGGCCGCCAACATCCCGGTGAACCTGGCGTTGTCGGAACGCCTTGGCCTGCATGAAGACACCTACTCGGTGTCGATCCCGCTGGGCGCGACCATCAACATGGCCGGTGCGGCGATCACCATTACCGTGCTGACCCTGGCCGCCGTGCATACCCTGGGTATCCAGGTGGACCTGCCGACTGCCGTGCTGCTCAGCGTGGTGGCAGCAGTGTGCGCCTGCGGCGCCTCGGGCGTGGCCGGGGGTTCGCTGCTGCTGATTCCGCTGGCGTGCAGCCTGTTTGGCATCCCTAGCGAAATTGCCATGCAGGTGGTTGCGGTGGGCTTCATCATCGGCGTGTTGCAGGATTCTGCCGAAACGGCACTGAATTCTTCGACCGATGTGCTGTTCACCGCGGCGGCGTGTCAGGCCCAAGAGCGACGTAACGGCTAAGCGGGCCGGGGCCGCTTTGCGGCCCCAATTGCCTTACGCGATCGCATTACCTACCCTAGTGGCCTTTCCCCAGCCACGAGACAGGGCCATGTCAGAACACGAAACCGCAGGTGAAGGCCGCTTCAACAGCATCGAGGTCCGCGTTCTCGGCTCGCTGATCGAAAAGCAGGCCACCAGCCCGGAAAGCTACCCGCTGACCCTCAATGCCCTGGTCCTGGCCTGCAACCAGAAGACCAGCCGCGAACCGGTGATGAACCTCACCCAAGGCCAGGTTGGCCAGGCGCTGCGCGTCCTCGAAGGTCAGGGCATGACCCGCCTGCAGATGGGCAGCCGTGCCGACCGCTGGGAACATCGGGTAGACAAGGCACTTGAGCTGGTGCCAGCGCAGTTGGTGCTGATGGGCCTGATGTTCCTGCGGGGCCCGCAAACCCTCAACGAACTGCTGACCCGTAGCAACCGCCTGCACGACTTCGACGACACCGAGCAGATCCAGCATCAGCTGGAGCGCCTGATCTCGCGCGGCCTGGCCTTGCACCTGCCACGCCAGGCCGGCCAGCGTGAAGACCGCTACACCCATGCCTTGGGCGACCCAGCGGAAATCGAGGCAATTCTCGCTGCACGGCAGCAGGAAGGCGGCGCGCGCACCAGTGGCGGCAGTGTGTCCGAAGAACGCATCGAGGCCCTCGAAGCCCGCATTGCGGCGCTGGAAGCACGCCTGGCCGAGCTGGAAGGCTGAGCCGTCACGGCTCGGGGTCGGGGAAATTGCGGCAGCTCTTGCGCTCGGCCAGCTCCCGGTCAGTGGGGCGCTGGTCGACGAACACAGCGCGACCGTCGGCGTAAATTTCCAGGTAGCCCCAGTGCAGGTCCTGCTCTTGCTGCCCGGGCTTTGGGGGGACTAGCCACCAGGGTTCGCGGCTGATCAGGGTCATGGGTGTGATTCCTGAGGGGTCTGCAGTAAGCATAGACACCTTCAGGTCCTGCTTTACTTGCACCGGCCCTTTCGCGGGTAAACCCGCTCCTACACGACGACCTGTGTCCAGCCTCCGATGTGTGTCTACAACCGATCTGTGTAGGAGCGGGTTTACCCGCGAATACGGTAGCGGCAGCAACGGTGAAAGGCGGCTGGAGATTGGCCAGCAGGGCCGGCCTCTTCGCGGGTAAACCCGCTCCTACGGGGATCTTCACAGTTTCAACAACTGCACAGTCCTGTGAGAGCGGCTTCAACCGCGAAAGAGCCGTACTGGCTTACGCCGGTGCCGAAGTCCGAATCAGGTGGTCAAAGGCCGCGAGCGACGCCTTGGCCCCCTCACCCACCGCAATGACGATCTGCTTGTACGGCACGGTAGTCACGTCACCTGCGGCAAACACACCCGGGATGCTGGTCTGGCCCTTGGCGTCGACAATGATTTCGCCACGCGGCGACAGCTCGACGGTGCCCTTCAGCCAGTCAGTGTTGGGCAACAGGCCAATCTGCACGAAGATGCCTTCCAGTGCCACTTCGTGCTGTTCATCCGTGGTGCGGTCCTTGTAGCGCAGGCCGGTGACCTTCTCGCCATTGCCCAGCACCTCGGTGGTCAGCGCGCTGGTGATCACGTTGACGTTCGGCAGGCTGCGCAGCTTGCGTTGCAACACCGCATCGGCACGCAACTGGCTGTCGAACTCGATCAGCGTCACCTGGGCGACGATACCGGCCAGGTCGATGGCCGCTTCCACACCCGAGTTGCCGCCGCCAATCACCGCCACGCGTTTGCCCTTGAACAGCGGGCCGTCACAGTGCGGGCAGTAGGCCACGCCGCGGCCACGGTACTCTTGCTCACCCGGCACGTTCATTTCGCGCCAGCGGGCGCCAGTGGCCAGGATCACGGTCTTGGCCTTCAGCGAAGCGCCCCCCGCCAGGCGCACTTCGTGCAGACCGCCCTCGGCGGCCGGAATCAGCGCGTCACCGCGCTGCAGGTTCATGATGTCGACGTCGTACTGTTTGACGTGCTCTTCCAGCGCCGTGGCCAGCTTCGGCCCTTCGGTTTCCTGCACCGAAATGAAGTTCTCGATGGCCAGAGTGTCCAGCACCTGGCCGCCGAAGCGCTCGGCGGCAACACCGGTACGGATGCCCTTGCGGGCAGCGTAGATGGCAGCAGCGGCGCCAGCGGGGCCACCGCCGACAACCAGCACGTCAAAGGCTTCCTTGGCGTTGATCTTCTCGGCCTGGCGGGCGCCAGCGTTGGTGTCGATCTTGCCAATGATTTCTTCCAGGCCCATACGGCCCTGACCAAACACTTCACCGTTGAGGTAGATACTCGGAACCGCCATGATCTTGCGCGATTCCACTTCGTCCTGGAACAGCGCACCGTCGATGGCAACATGGCGCACGTTGGGGTTGAGTACCGCCATCAGGTTCAGTGCCTGGACGACGTCCGGGCAGTTCTGGCACGACAGCGAGAAGTAGGTTTCGAAGTTGAATTCACCTTCCAGGGCCTGGATCTGCTCGATCACTTCGGCACTGGCCTTTGACGGGTGGCCACCCACTTGCAGCAGTGCCAGCACCAGCGAGGTGAACTCGTGGCCCATGGGGATGCCGGCGAAGCGCAGGCTGATATCGGCACCCGGGCGGTTCAGCGAAAACGAAGGGCGACGGGCATCAGTACCGTCCGCGCTGAAGGTAATGAGGTTCGACAGGCCGGTAATCTCTACCAGCAGGTCGTGCAATTCGCGGGACTTCGCGCCGTCGTCGAGGGAAGCAACGATCTCGATCGGCTGGGTGACCCGCTCCAGGTAGGTTTTCAGTTGCGATTTAAGCGTGGCGTCCAACATACGGGCGATTCCTTTTTCAAAACTCGGATACAAAAACGCCCAGGCGAGGTCGCCCGGGCGCTTGACGGGGCGGTAGGTACTTCAGCTTTGGCGGCTGCTTACCGCCCGCGTTATGGGCATGACCTTAGATCTTGCCTACGAGGTCCAGCGACGGCGCCAGAGTGGCTTCGCCTTCTTTCCACTTGGCCGGGCACACTTCGCCTGGGTGAGCGGCAACGTACTGGGCAGCCTTGACCTTACGCAGCAGTTCAGCAGCATCACGGCCTACACCACCGTCGTTAAGCTCGACGATCTTGATCTGGCCTTCCGGGTTGATCACGAAGGTACCGCGGTCGGCCAAGCCGGCTTCTTCGATCAGCACGTCGAAGTTGCGCGAAATGACGTGAGTCGGGTCACCGATCAGCGGGTATTCGATCTTGCCGATGGTGTCCGAAGTGTCGTGCCAGGCTTTGTGAGTGAAGTGGGTGTCGGTGGAAACACCGTAGATTTCCACGCCCAGTTTCTGGAACTCGGCGTAGTTGTCAGCAAGGTCACCCAGCTCGGTCGGGCAAACGAAGGTGAAGTCGGCCGGGTAGAAGAACACGACAGACCACTTGCCTTTCAGATCGGCTTCGCTGACCTGAACGAACTCGCCTTTGTGGTAGGCGGTGGCGTTGAAGGGTTTGACCTGGCTGTTGATGATTGGCATGAGAGACACTCCTTCATGGGGTTGGAATCAGTTGATGGACAGAATCCTAACTAATCATCCCGCTGAAGGCTCATTGGCAAAGCTCATGCTTTCGATTGGTTTTGGCTATAACCGGGGTTACTTAATAGAAGGGAACGGGCTGAGCAAAGGATTGCGGTCCTGAGCGCTGCACTGGCAAAGAAATGTAACAGCTCCCCATTCGGCATCACGGGCAAACGGGTCTAGGCTCAAGCCCATGTGATACCGGGCCCCTCTGACGGCTGCCAAGCCGCCATGTCGGATCACTGTTGCCTTGCAACGTCGACATTCAAGGAGGGGCTCATGACAGCTCTGCAAGCATTCCTCACAACACCTGTCCTCGGTACCAGCGCCTGGTTGTGGCTGGTGTTCATGGCCATCGTCATCGGTTTGTTGGTGCTCGACCTGGGCGTGCTGCACCGCCACGACCGGGAAATTGAAATGCGCGAGAGCCTGCTGCTGTATTCAGGCTATTTCAGTGTCGGTGTGCTGTTTGGCGCGGGGGTCTGGTACCAGTTGGGCGCGCAGTCGGCACTGGAGTTCTACACCGGTTTCCTGGTCGAACAGTCGCTGTCCATGGACAACGTGTTCGTCATGGCGATGATCTTCACCTACTTCGCCATCCCCCGCCGCTACCAGCACCGCGTACTGTTCTGGGGCATCCTGGGCGTGGTGTTCCTGCGGGCCATCATGATCGGCGTGGGCGCGGCGCTGGTACAGAACTTTGCCTGGGTGCTGTACATCTTCGGTGCCTTCCTGCTGTTTACCGGGGTGAAAATGGCGCTGTCGAAGGAAGACAGTCGCCCGGACCTGGCCAACAACCCGATCCTCAAATTCGTGCGGCGGCACATGCGGGTTACCGACCAGATCCATGGCTCGCACTTCTTCGTACGCCACACCCCGGCCGGGCACAGCAAGGCGCTGCGTTATGCCACCCCGCTGTTTCTGGCGCTGGTACTGATCGAACTGGCCGACCTGGTGTTTGCCGTCGACAGCGTGCCGGCGATCTTCGCCATCACCCAGGACCCGTTCATCGTCTACACCTCCAACATCTTCGCCATCCTCGGCTTACGCTCGCTGTATTTCGCGCTGGCGGCGCTGATGCACCGGTTCGTCTACCTCAAGTACGCACTGGCACTGGTGTTGATCTTCATTGGCTGCAAGATTTTCTACCACGGCATGGTGGGCAAGGTGCCGGCGCTGCTGTCGTTGGGCGTGACATTCGGGTTGTTGCTGGGTGGGGTGGTGATTTCGTTGATCAAGACGCGGGGGCAGACGTTGAATAAAGACGACAAGACGATAGAAAAAGCAGCTAACGATAAGAAAACAACGGGAGAAAAAAGGAATGACCCACAGTTACGGGTCTGAGTTGCAATCATTGCTTGATGATGAAGTAACCAACCGCTCCCCAAAGTGAGGCAATCAAGATCAACCAAAGGGCTGCTCCCATATCTCGCCTCAACTTTGGGGGAAAATTGTCAAGCTCCGCTTCGTTCAACCATCCGAGGCGTAAATGTAACCTTGGGAATGTGACCAAAGCGCTTACTGTACTCATCAGTAGGCATCGATGCCTTAGGTTTCGTCCGCCCCATACGGGTTTCATCTGCTCAAGATAGGGGTTGCTCGTGATCGCTGAAAGGGCGACATCAAAATCACCCGACAAAGCAATTTTCACATTGATAGCGATCCCCGCAAGGCCCAGGACGAAAGGCGCAATCAGGAATCCTATTTGCAACAATGGGGACCAATTGTCAAAGTCGATCATCAGTCACCTCATGAAGGAGTTCACCGGTCCGCTCTCCGAGGGCGCCAATACCAATAGCGCCTGCAGAAGAGGCTGCGCCAACGATCGCAATCCCGCACACTGCACCAAACCCACCGGTACCCACCGCAAAAATACCGCATAACGCAGCTGCTGCAGCACCTCCACCAGAGGCGCCTACCAACCCTCCCGTTAGCCCCCCTACAAAATTTCCCGCTTCAGTAAACCGAACCTTTCGACAAGCACGAGTCTCCCCGGCCCGACAGACTTCTTTTACTTTCAGATAAGACGAGGTCCCGCCCAGCCCAATCGCTGCATACCCTCCGTATTGCAGGTACTTACTTAACCGCGCCACCTTCTCAAGATGTGTCGCATACCCCGGAATCTGCCCCGGTCCGCCCGCTTTCGACCAATGGTGCACCAGGCTCTTGGTAGAGATATTCAAGCGCTTCTTCAGCCGCTCATAGTTCCCCAGATTCAGTTGCTTATTAAGCAACGCCGCTTTCAACTGGCCATCCAGTTGCTGCAACAACCGCCTGCGCTCGGCGAAGAAACCCGGACTATTCAAATGGCCATGGTGCATGAACTCACGCTGGTGCAATTGCTCGATGCTGGTCAAGGTATTGCTTACTTGTTTCAAGCCTTGATCCAGCATGTCCTTGCCCACGCCCATGGACAGACTGGCGTTGCTGAGCAAGCCGGCGATTTCCGCCTGGTGCTGCATCATGAAATCCGCTTCGACGTAGTCGAGTGCCTCCAGCGCACGCCGCGCATGCTGCGCAGCCGCCATAAGCTCTCCCTCTTCGCGTGTGCAGGCATTTCCATTGTCAGGATCACCGATAACGAAGATTTCCCCAGCTTTGAACCCTTGCGCATACGTGGGGTTGAGCCGCTGTAACCGTGAGATCGGCAACGTGGAATCGTGACCGGCCAGTTGAAGCAGTATCTGGGGAAACGACATGCGTCGTGGAACCACGTAGAAGCCAGGCTCCAGCGAACCAGGCAGTGCACCTATTACCGGTTGGGAGAAGCGCTCGGGGTTGAAGGTGGGTGACAGCTCGGCAGCGTGGGTATTGGCACGCCCTGCAATGGAGTGCATGGAGGGCGGAGCCTCATACAAGGGCGCGACTACCCGGTTGGTGCCCGGCGAACAGCCACAGACAACCAACGCACCATCCATAGCCACCCGCTGGCCATCTGAGATAAAGTGATCCACACCTTCGGCGACAGTTCCCGCCTGCCCACAAAGGGGGCATGGCGTGGTGTGGTCGCCTTCACGGAGCACCATTCGGCCTTCGTCTAGATAGCCGGCCCCCGTCGCAATACAGACAGCACCCGTTGTGGTGACATCGCCATCTACCGCCTGACCTTTCCCCTCTAGATTGACGCGCATATATGAACTCCCTGTACTTGATTCAGGTTGGAAACCTATCACCAGCAAGGGAGATTCAAGTGGCCTCAGCCAAAATTCAGATACGTCCTACAAGTTGCAGGACTTTACGCAATCACTGCAGGCGCGGGTTTGATCGCGAATGGGCCGGCGCAGGCTGACGCGTTCACCGCCCGCTACGCAACATCTCCACCGGCACATACTTGCCAATCTCGTATTTGCCAATCGCCGCCCTGTGCACTTCATCCGGCCCGTCAGCCAGGCGCAGGGTGCGCTGCATGGCATACATGTAGGCCAGCGGGAAATCGCCGCTTACCCCTGCCCCGCCATGTATCTGGATAGCCCGGTCGATCACCTTCAAGGCCACGTTCGGCGCCACCACCTTGATCTGGGCGATCTCGCTACGGGCCACCTTGTTGCCGACGGTGTCCATCATGTAGGCCGCTTTGAGCGTCAGCAGCCGGGCCATGTCGATTTCCATGCGCGAGTCGGCGATCTTGTCGACGTTGCCGCCCAAGCGTGCCAGTGGCCGACCAAAGGCAGTACGCTCCACCGAGCGCTTGCACATCAGCTCCAGCGCGCGCTCGGCCATGCCGATCGAGCGCATGCAGTGGTGTATACGGCCTGGGCCCAGGCGGCCCTGGGCAATTTCGAAGCCGCGGCCTTCGCCAAGGATCACGTTTTCGTACGGCACCCGCACATGCTCGAAAAGGACTTCAGCATGACCATGGGGCGCATCGTCATAACCGAACACCGGCAGCGGGCGGACGATCTTCACGCCTGGCGTGTCGGTCGGCACCAGCACCATGGAATGCTGCTGGTGGCGTGGCCCTTCAGGGTCGGACAGGCCCATGAAGATCATGACCTTGCAGCGCGGGTCGCAGGCGCCGGAAGTCCACCACTTGCGGCCGTTGATCACCCACTCGTCACCGTCCCGTATGGCAGTAGCAGCCATGTTGGTGGCGTCCGACGAGGCCACGTCTGGTTCGGTCATGGCAAACGCTGAGCGGATCTCGCCACGCAGCAGCGGCTCCAGCCACTGGCGTTTCTGCGCCTCGCTGCCATAGCGCACCAGCACTTCCATGTTGCCGGTGTCCGGCGCGGAGCAGTTGAACGGCTCCGGCCCGAGCAACGAGCGGCCCATGATTTCTGCCAGCGGGGCGTACTCCAGGTTGCTCAGGCCAGCGCCGTATTCAGACTCTGGCAAGAACAGGTTCCACAACCCTTCGGCCCGGGCCTTGGCTTTAAGCTCCTCCATGATTGCAGTGGGCTGCCAGCGGTCACCCTCGGCGACCTGGCGCTCGAACACGGCTTCGGCGGGGTAGACATGAGCGTCCATGAACGCAGTGACACGCTCGCGCAGTGCCTGGACCTTGGGCGAATAGGCGAAATCCATCTGGGCTACCTTCACAGTTCGGAGTACGTGGGCCAGAGCCTAGAGCAGCATTGCTCCATCCACCTAGTCTATTTTCCGCGTGTATAAACATTCATAACCGATATATGATCGGCCGATAATTCCAACAAAGAGCGGCGCCCATGAACCTTAGCAAGGTCGACCTCAACCTGTTCATCGTGTTCGATGCGATCTACACCGAAGCCAACCTGACCCGCGCCGGGCAGATCGTCGGCATTACCCAGCCGGCAGTGTCCAATGCCCTGTCGCGCCTGCGCGAAACCTTCAATGACCCGCTGTTCGTGCGCACTGCGCAAGGCATGGTGCCCACCCCCATGGCGCAGAACATCATCGGCCCTGTGCGCAGCGCGCTGGCGCTGCTGCGGACTTCGGTGCAGGAAAGCCGCATTTTCAATCCGCAGCAGGCCAACAAGACCTTCCGCATCAGCATGACCGACCTGACCGAGGCGGTCATCTTGCCGCCGCTGTTCCAGCGCCTGCGCCGCCTGGCGCCGGCAGTCATGATCGAAAGCTTCCTGTGCAAGCGCCGCGAGACCACCAAGGAACTCGCGGCCGGCCGCCTGGACTTTGCCATCGACGCGCCACTGAACACCGACCCGCAGGTGCGCCACATCAAACTGATGCAAGACCGCTATGTCTGCGCCCTGCGCCAGGGTCACCCGCTGGCCGACAGCAAGCTGACCCTCGACAGCTACCTGGGCATGACCCACATCCATATCTCCAGCCGCCGCAACGGCCTGGGTTACGTCGACCTGGCGCTCGGCAAGATGGGGGTTCAACGCAAGGTCGCCCTGCGTTCGCAACACTACCTGATGGCGTCGCAGGTGTTGCAGCAGACCGACATGGCGATGACGGTCCCCGAGCGCTTCGCCCGTCGCCATCAGTTGCGTTATCAGGCGCTGCCGGTGGAGATCCCTGCACTGGAAACGCACCTGTACTGGCATGAAAGCACCGACCAGGACCCGGCCAACCGCTGGATGCGCGAGCAGATCACGGAATTGTGCGAGCGCGTGGTTGCAGAGGAAGAGAAGGCTCTGGAGCCCTGACGGTGCCGGCGAGGGACCCTTCATGGCCCTCACTAGGCAAAGTAGAAAATCCCATGAAAGATCTTCGATAGAGAATTTTTTTCTAAAATAATCGCGAATCGACCTGAGGGAAACGAAAAAAATACCGCTGCTGGCAGGTACGCTTACATCAATGATTGCCGATTGCACGGCCACTGACACGGACCCGCCCTCAATGCCTAGCGCCCCACTCTACTTCGATTACGCCGCCACTACCCCAGTCGACGACCGGGTTATCGAAACCATGCTCGCCTGCCTGGGTAACCAGGCCAACTTCGGCAACCCGGCGTCCAGCGGCCACGCCTTCGGCCAGGCTGCACGTCACGCCGTGGACCAAGCGCGCCAGCAAGTCGCCGAGTGCGTCGGCGCGCACGCCGAGCATCTGGTATGGACGTCGGGTGCGACCGAGTCCAACAACCTGGCACTCAAGGGTATTGCCCAAGGCATCGGCCAGCCCGGGCACCTGATCACCAGCCAGCTGGAACACAAAGCCGTGCTCGACACCGTGGCCGAACTGGAGCGCCAGGGCTGGGCCGTTACACGCCTGGCAGCGGATGCCGACGGCCTGATCCAGCCCGCAAGCGTGCAGGCAGCGTTGCGCGCTGACACCCGCCTGGTATCGCTGATGGCGGTCAACAACGAACTGGGCACGGTCACTGATTTTGGCGCGATCGGCGAGCAGGTACGTGCCCATGGTGCCCTGCTGCACGTGGATGCCGCGCAGGCCGTGGGCAAGCTGGCGATCGACCTGCATACGATGGCCGTGGACCTGATGTCTTTTTCGGCGCACAAGGTCTACGGGCCAAAAGGCATCGGTGCGCTGTATGTCGGGCCGCGCGCCCGCGTGCTGATGCGTGCGCAGATGCACGGCGGCGGCCACGAGCAGGGCCTGCGTTCCGGCACCCTAGCGACCCATCAGATAGCGGGCATGGGCAGCGCCTTTGCCTTGGCCGGCCAACCTGGCGACAGCGAACACCAGCGCCTCGAGCAACTGGCAATACGCCTGCGCACAGGCCTGCTGGCCATGCCCGGCGTTACCTTGAACGGCTGCGCCAAGCAACGCATTCCCCATACCTTGAACCTGTGCATCGACAGCAAAGGCTTCAACAGCGCGGCGCTGGCCGGCGAGCTGGCCTTGTCGACCACCTCGGCCTGCAACTCGGCGAGCAACGCTGCCTCGCATGTGCTGCTGGCACTGGGGCTGGATGAGCGTCAGGCTCGCAACAGTGTGCGTTTGAGCATCGGCCGTTTCAGCACCGAGGCTGACGTGGACAAGGCGCTCGAAGTGTTTGGCCGGGTGCTGGCGTCAGCATCGGCAGCACTGTGGTGACCACGCCCTAGTGTGGTGTTTCACAAATAACGACCATAACTCGCGGCGCTTTTTGCGCTCATGCGGCGTTGTCACTCCTCGCCGTAGCTGGGCTACGACTCGTCGCGACGCCTTGCCTGAGCGCAAAAATCGCTCGCGAGTTATTGGGCGTATTTGCAAAACACCCCACTAGAACAGGCGGCTGTCCGGCGTGAAATCCTCAACCTGGATTTTCGCGCTCTGCGCCTGCGGGTGGCGTGGGTTGAACAGGTAATTGGTGGTGCTGGGCATGATCGCGCTTGGCACCGGCAGCAGCAATGCCGAACCGTCATCCAGAAAGCGATTGCCCAGCGTACGGGTCAACTCAGGCTGAGTAGACCAGCCGGGCTGCAAAGCGGGCAACTGTGCCTGGGAAACCGTGTCGGGCAGTTCGATGCGAAGCAAGCGCATGGTGGTCGGGAAATCTTCGGGGTCGATCTCCAGGTGCACCAACACTTCCAGCATCGCCCCGGGAGGGCTGGTGGCGGCATACACCACCGGCCGACCCGCCTGGTGCCAGCGGCCACTTACACGCAAGCCCCCCGTACCGCTCAAGTCTGCATAGGCGCTGATTCGCCACAAAATCACAGGCCATAGCCCTCGGCAATCTGCAGCAGCATTTCTTCGACCTGCGTGGTGCCTTGCTGGGTGGTGAGCATCTGCATCGGCGTCAGCCCCGAGAAACGCTCCTTGGGCTTGGAAAGCCAGCGTTTGGCCTTGCCCGCTTCACCGAACACAGCCTCGGCCATGGCGGTGATGTGGGCCGAGCGGAACAGCCGATCGCTCTCATCCACGGTCAGCGGTTGGTCGCGCTCGATTCGGGATTTGAGGGTGCGCAGCGGGATGATCTGGTCGCGCTCCACCGGCGTGAGCACACCGCGTTCGGTCAGCTTTACCAACCAGGTGGCGGCAAAACCATCGGTGATGCGGGTGTGGATTTCGAAATCGCTGGCAAGCTCGGGAATGTCCAGCAGCGCCTGCAGGCGCGCCCGGTACTCGTGGTAACCGTTGTCGCGAAGCACTTCGGCAAGCATGGCAGGCTCCTTTTCGGCATTTGCCGATAAGTATGCGGCATATGCCGGGTCATTGCCAGTTTGCCTGATCGGGCGGTCGACGTCTGGGCTTTGCCAGATTAACCAGCGTTGCCAGGGCCGCACAGCGGCCCCGGAAACCTCACAGGAAGGTGAACACTTGCGATGCCGGCAACCGCGACTTGCTCAGCCCGGCATTGAAGTCCGCCTCACTGCGGTACCCCAGGCTCAGGATCACCACACTGGTAAAGCCACGCTCACGCAAGCCCAGTTCGGCATCGAGGACCTTGCTGTCGAAGCCCTCGATCGGCGTGGCATCCAGCCCATGCGCCGCCGCACCCAGCAAGGCGGTACCCAACGCCAGGTAGGTCTGCTTTTCCATCCAGTGCTGCACATCCTTCTGGTCGAAGCGGTGCAGGTTGACGTAGTGACGACGGCTCTGGTTTTGCCCGGTGCGCGCTTGCTCATCACGGAAACGGCCATCGGCAGCCTCTTGATCGAGCACGGCGTTCAGGTGTTCTTCAGTCATTTCGGTACGGGTGCAGAACACGATCACATGCGAGGCATCGAGAAGCTTCTGCGTGTTGTAGGCATAACCCTCAGCAGTGCTCTTGGCCAGGCGGGCCTTGCCTTCGGCCGTGTCGGCGACGATGAAATGCCAGGGCTGGGAATTGACCGACGACGGGCTGTGACGCAGTTGTTCGAGCAGGGCGTCGACGGTGGCCTGGGGAATGCGGCGTGAGGCATCGTAAGCTTTGGTGGTGTAACGGCGCTTGGCCAGCGATACGGTATCCATGCGACAACTCCGGAGTGAACAGTGGATTTGCCGGGCATCTTATCTTTCCAGCAAAAAAGAAAAAGCGGCACAATGTAACAACACTTTCATCCCTGGAATGAAAATGCTGCGCATCACCGACCTCGAACTGTTTGCCCGCAGCAGCGTGCTGGGTAGCTTCACTGCCGCCGCCCATGAAGCCGGCCTGCTGCCGGGCCAGGTGGCTGCCGCGATCAAACGCCTGGAACGCGACCTGGATGTACGCCTGTTCGCCCGCACCACCCGCAGCCTGCGCCTGACCGCCGAGGGCGAGCGCTACCTGCCAACCGCGCTGAATGTGCTGGAAAGCCTGCGCCAGGGCCATGAAGATCTGCATGGCAACCCCAATAGCCTGCGCGGCACCCTGCAGGTGTCGGCCCCTTCCGACATGGGCCGCAACATGCTGCTGCCCGGGCTCAGCGCCTTCCGCCACGACCACCCGGCATTGCAACTGCGCTTCTTCCTGTCCGACCAGATGGCCGACCTCAACCGCGACCCCGTGGATGTGGCCATCCGCTATGGCCTCAACCAGGATGCCAACTACATCGCCCTGCCACTGGCCGAGTGGAACCGCCGCGTGCTAGTGGCCTCACCCGACTACCTGGCCCGTCACGGCCGCCCGCTTACCCCCGACGCACTGCAGCAGCATGCCTGCCTGCTGTACATGCAGCACAGCCGGGTGTACGACAAGTGGCAGCTGGGTAATCGCACCGTGCAGGTGCGTGGGCCGCTGGTCAGTGACGATGCCGACGTCATCCGCCGCCTGGCCATCCAGGGGGAAGGTATCGTCTACAAGTCGTGGCTGGATGTCAGCGCCAACATCGCGGCCGGTGAACTGGAAATGGTCCTGCCCGAATTGCTCGGGGAGCCTACCCCACTGACCTTGGTCTGCCCTCATCGCAAACAACTCACGCCTGCCGTGAAGCAATTGCACCTGTGGCTACGCGAACGCTTCGAGGCCCTGCGCGCCCGGGCACTGACCAACGGCTGCACAATCGTTCCAGACTGAGCCGGGGGCATTGCGCTAAGGTAGCCATTTACCCCACGGAACACGTCCATGAGCAACTGGATCGACTTCAAACAAGACGCCGACACCGGCATCGAGTCGGTCCGCGCGCATTTTGTCGGCCATGCCTATGATCCCCACTGGCACGACAGCTTTCTGGTCGGCGTGACCGAGCAGGGCGTGCAGCAGTTCAACTGCCGCCGGGTGCGCCACCGCAGCACGCCGGGGCAGGTATTTTTACTTGAGCCTGGCGACATCCACGATGGCCTGGCGCCCACCGAAGAAGGCTTCACCTATTCGACGCTGTACCTGGAGCCCGCCTGGCTCGACCAACAGCTGCGCGCGCTGTACGAGCACGCGCCGGGCGACAGCCTGCCCAGCTTCGCCGACACCCTGTGCCACGACGAACGCCTGGCACGGGCCACCGCCCTGACCTTCAGGGCCGTGCATGACCAGGACTTGCGCATCGTCAGGCAAACGGCCATGGACGATCTGCTGGCCTGCCTGACCCGCCACCTGCACTGGCGCCGCCGCATCAACCCCGACCCGCGCCTGCCGCTGACCGCACAGCGCGCCCGGGACTTCCTGCATGCCAATCTGGAGCGCGACATCGGCCTGGAGGACCTGGCCCAGGCCTGCGGCATTGACCGCTTTCGCCTGACGCGTGCGTTCAAGGCGGCGTTCGGCATTGCACCCCATGCCTACCTGATCCAGCTGCGCCTGGCCCGCGCGCGGCGCCTGCTTGCCCAAGGCCAGACACCGGCCGAAGTGGCCGTGGCGTTGGGCTTTGCCGACCAGAGCCACCTGGGGCGCTGGTTCCGCCGCGCCTACCAGTTGACCCCGGCCGACTACCGCAGGCGCTGCTCAAACCTTCCAGACTGAGTGCCGGCGGGCAGCGAGCATGGTGCTTCGATGTTACGGAGCCCATGAACCATGTCTGAGTCGTTGTTGCCCTTCATACTGTTTGCCCTGGTGTCCAGTATCAGCCCGGGGCCGACCAACCTGTTGATCCTGGCCCATGGCGCCCACCGGGGCCTGCGCGCAAGCCTGGCGCCGATCGTGGCGGCGTGTGGCGCGGCTGCAGCCATTGTGCTGCTCGTCGGGCTGGGGCTGGGCGAACTGCTGCTGCGCCACCCCCTCGCGCAACAGCTGATGAGCTGGGCCGGGGTGCTGTGGCTGAGTAGCCTGGCCTGGAAGATGCTGCGCAGTGCCGCCGCCCCGCTCCACACGACCACGGCGCTAGGCTTCAGTGCGCTCAGCGCGGCTTCGTTGCAGGTGGTGAACCCCAAGGTGTGGTTGATGGCCGTGGCGGTGGTCGGGGTATTTGCCGCGCCGTCGTTGCCAGTGTGGCAGCTGGCGCTGGTGTTCTTGCTGATCGCTCTGCCGAGCATGGCCGCGTGGGCGGTGTTGGGGGTGGGGAGCGCCCGGTGGCTGCAGGCACCGGGGCGGTTGCGGGTGTTCAACCAGGTATTGGCGGGGGTTTTGTTGATATCGGCATGGGCTGCCGTATTGGCCTGAGTCTCTACTTGACCGGCAAGGGGCCTGAGCGGCCCCGGCTCAGCGTGCCAATGCCTCGCGAAAGCGCCGGGTACTGGCAACGGCCAGTACCAGCCCGACCACTGCCACGCTGCCGCCCACCAGGCCGATATCCGCCACATTCATCTGACTGCTGACGATACTGCCCAGCAGCGCACCACCGCCAATACCGATGTTGTAGATACCCGAGAACAGCGCCATGGCCACATCGGTGGCGTCGGACGCCAGCTTCAGGGTCTTGGACTGCAGCGCCAGGCTGAAGCTGAGAATGGCCACGCCCCAGAACATGCTCAGCACTGCGAACACATAGAAGTTGCCCGACAGCGGCAACATCAGCAACAGGCACGCGGCGAGTACCCCGATCGAACCCACCAGGAAGCCATGCGGGAAGCGGTCGCTGTAACGGCTGAACAACAACGAACCAAAAACCCCGGCACCGCCGAACAACAGCAGCAACAGTGTGGTGCGGTCGCCGCCGATCTGCGCTACGTGCAGGGCGAACGGCTCGATATAGCTGTAGGCCGTGAACTGCGCGGTAATGACCAGCGTCACCAACAAGTAGGTAATGACCAGTGCCGGGCGCTTGAACAGGACCGGCAGGCTGCGCAACGAACCGGAGTTCTGGCTGGGCAGCAGCGGCAGCGATTTCATCAGGCACAGCATGGTGGCTAGCGCTACCCCGGCAATGCTCAGGAACGTGATGCGCCAGCCCAGTGCCTCGCCCACCACACGGCCCAGCGGGATGCCCAGGACCATGGCCAGGGTAGTGCCGGTGGCCAGCAGGCCCAGCGCCTTGGCCTGCTGGCCCGGCGGCGCCACACGCACCGCCAGCGAGGCGGTGATGGACCAGAACACCGCATGCGCCAGGGCAATGCCGATACGGCTGACCAGCAGCATGGCGAAGCTCTGCGAAAGCCACGACAGCACGTGGCTGACAATGAACACCAGGAACACGAACAGCAGCAGACGCCGCCGTTCGATGTTGCGGGTCAGCAACATCATGGGCAACGAGGCCAGCGCCACGATCCAGGCATAGATGGTCAGCATCAGGCCGACCTGGGCAGTGCTCATGTCGAAGCTGCGGCCAATGTCACTGAGCAGCGCCACAGGGACGAACTCGGTGGTGTTGAAAATGAAGGCCGCCAAGGCCAGGGCGATGACGCTCAGCCAGCTGCCACTGCCCGTTGTGGGCGGCAGGTGTGTGGGTATGGGTCCGTTCATGGGTGGAAACCGCTTCTCCGCAGACAAAGCAACAGGTCGCACGCCAGCCACCCGCTTGCAGGGGTGCCAACGTACGTTTTGTTATGGATAGGAATGCCCGGCATGGTACGCGTCAAGCTGGGGCCTCACAACCGCAGGGCAGGCAGAAGGAGTACCATGCGCGCTTTGTGTGAAACGCGCGTGCAACAAGGAGCCCGATCCGCTCATGGACAAGCAGCACCCCCAGCAGCAGTGGCAGCAGGCAGTCATCGCCTATGCCCAGGCCGTCAATGACTACGTCGCGCAGGGCCGTGCGCACGGCTGGGACAACCTCGAAGAGCCGCAGGCACCCGCCACCGAACACCTGCTCGACGCCTGGCTGGCAGCCCTGCAGGCAGCCAACCGCCCTGGCATGGACGAACCGCAGCGTCAGGCATTTCGCGAGGCTTGGCCACCCGCACACCACCCTTTGATACCGTTGCTCGAAGACCACGGCCAAGGCATCAGCCATGTCCTGCTGCTGGAAGATGGCAGCCTGCTGGCCCGCATCGGTATGCCTTACGACAAGGGCCAGGTGGTGCGTATCGATCACCATGGGGTAACCCCGGTCATCGGCATCGAACACTTTGGCCGTTGCCCGGCGCGACGCTATTTCGCCCTGGCCAATGCCGAGGGCGTGCGTGTGACCGATGGCTGGGGCGGCCCGCAAGTGCAGCGCCTGGCCTGGCCTACCGGGCTGGAGGGGTTGCCGCCAGGCTACCCGTTCGAGCCGTTCGACCTGCCGCCCACACCGACCGCGCTGATCCCCTTCCCCGATGGCCAGCGAGTGCTGCTGGTGAGTGCCGAAGGTATCTTCGTGCTGGCCACTCAAGGTGCGACTCGCCTGCTGCCACAGCAGACACGCGTGCTCGATGAGCTGGCCGAGGGCACCGACCCGGACGACATCAGCCTGGGGCTGAGCATGGAGCATGGTGCGGTGTCGGCGGATGGCCGGCTGATCGTCGTGGGTGAGCAAGGCAGCCGACACCTTGTTCTGGACGAACGACTCAAGCCGCTGGCGCACATCGGCCCGGGCAGCGAATACCCGCACTTTGCCTTGTTCAACCGCGCCGGTGACCAGTTGATCGTCAATGCCTGCCATTTCTACAGCGGTGCCACGCTGGCCGTGAGGGTGGCAGACCTGCACGGGCTGGATACCGATTACTACAGCCAGGACCCGCGTACCCCGCTGGTGCAGGATGGCGCAAGGGTGTATGCGGGGGTTGCGCGCGATGGCGAGTACATTGTGGGTGATGCCTATGGCTACCTGCGGGCGTTTGGCGAAGAGGGTTCGGAGCATTGGCAGCATTACCTGGGATCGACCATCAGTGCGATGGATATCAGCGTCGACGGACAAACGCTGGTGGCGGCGAGCCATGCGGGGGTTATTTCGGTGATTGCGCTGGATAGCGGGCGGCCCGAGTGGCAGATCGGTACCGGGGCGCACGGCGAGGTGCGGCGGTGGTTGTTCTGGAAGGGCTGGGACAAGCCGATGGCCTGGTAAAACGGCTGCATCGGTGCTGCCTGTACCGGCCCCACCGCGCGCAAGCCCTACATCACCCCTGTGTAGGAGCGGGCTTGCCCGCGAAGAGGCCCGTACAGGCAACCGCCCCATCAGCCCTGTAACGTGGCCATGTCGATCACGAACCGGTACTTCACATCACCGGCAATCATCCGCTCATAGGCCTGGTTGATATTGCGGATATCCAGCATCTCGATATCGCAACGGATGTCGTGCTCGGCGCAGAAGTTCAGTACTTCCTGAGTCTCGGCAATCCCCCCGATCAACGACCCCGCCAGCACCCGACGCTTCATCACCAGGTTGGCCGCATGCAATGCCGGGTCGATCGGTTCGATCAGGCCGACCAGGATGTGCACACCGTCGAACTTCAGCGTTTCCAGGTACGGGTTGAGGTCGTGCTGCACCGGAATGGTGTCGAGCAGGAAATCGAAACGACCGGCAGCGGCGCGCATCTGCTCGGCATCGGTGGAGACGATCACATGGTCGGCCCCTTGGCGGCGCGCTTCCTCGGCCTTGGCCTGAGAGCGCGTGAACAGGGTCACTTCCGCACCCAGGGCCTTGGCCAGTTTGATGCCCATGTGGCCCAGGCCGCCCATGCCGAGGATGCCGATCTTGTGGCCTGGGCCAACGCCGTGGTGCTTGAGCGGCGAATAGGTGGTGATGCCGGCACACAGAATAGGTGCAGCGCTGGGCAGGTCCATGCCGGCCGGTATGCGCACCACGAAGTGCTCGCTGACCACGATGCTGCTGGAGTACCCCCCCATGGTGTTGCTGCCATCGACTCGGTCCGGGGTGGCGTAGGTCATGGTCGGGCCTTCGAGGCAATACTGTTCCAGGTCCTTGGCGCAGGCTTCACAGGTACGGCACGAGTCGACCATGCAGCCGACGCCCACCAGGTCACCGACCTTGTGCGCGGTGACTTTGTCGCCCACCGCCGTGACCCGGCCGATGATCTCGTGGCCCGGCATCAGCGGGTACACGGCAATGCCCCATTCGTTGCGCGCCTGGTGGATGTCGGAGTGGCACACGCCGCAGTACAGGATGTCGATGGCGACGTCATCCGGGCGCGGGCTGCGGCGTTGGAACGTCATGGGGGCCAGGGGGCTGGTGGGGGTTTGAGCGGCGTAACCGATGGCGGTATACATGCAGGGCCTCGCAGTGAAGTGAAACGATTCAGGCGACGCATTTTGCGCGTCGTTCGCCGCCTCGCCCACGGCTGATTCTCCGGCATGCATGCCTGATTCTACGAAGATGCCAACCCGTAGCTGGCGCCACGCCCTCAATCTGCGATGATCAAGCTGTCTGATTCTCTGCCCTTGGTCCACCATGCAACTGACCCGTCACGTCGATGCCAATGCGCCGCTTTGCGCACTGATCCGCAGCCTCGCCACGCGCCCAGGCTTTGTGCCCACGCACCTGCCCCAGGTACAGGTGCTGAGCTGGGACCACTATGTGGCCAGCAGCCCACAGATTTACGAACCCAGCCTCATGATCCTGGCCCAGGGCAGCAAGCTGGCACGCCTGGGGCCGCGCACCCTGGAGTACGGCGCCGGGCATTACCTGGTGCAGGCGTTGTCGGTGCCGTTCATGTGCGAAACCTTCGCCACCCCTGACGCGCCATTGCTGGGCGTGGCGGTGGGCATCGACCGTGGCGTGCTGGGCGAGTTGGTGCAGAGCATGGGCTTGGCACCGGACGCTGAAGTGCAGGCGCAAACACCGCAATCGATGACCTCCGCAGCACTGGATGCGCCAATGCGCGAAAGTGTGGAACGGCTGCTGCACTGCCTGCAGGACCCGCTTGACGCCAAGGTACTGGGCCCGGCGCGCGTACGCGAGGTGCTGTATACCGCGCTGCGCGGCCCGCAGGCCGGTGTGTTGCGGGCACTGGTGGAGCAACAGGGGCACTTCGCCCGCATCGGCGCCGCCCTCGCCCACCTGCGCGAGCACTACGCCGAGCCGCTGAGCGTGGAGGCACTGGCCGCGCGGGCCAACATGAGCGTTTCGACCTTCCATGAACACTTCAAGCGCTGCACCGACATGGCGCCGATGCAGTACCTGAAGCGCTTGCGGCTACTCAAGGCGCAGCAGATGCTGATTGGCGAAGGCCTGGGCGTGGCACAGGCTGCGCACCGGGTGGGCTATCAGAGCACCTCGCAGTTCAGCCGCGAGTACAAGCGCCAGTTCGAACGCAGCCCAGGGGATGAATTGCCTTATCAAAGCATGCCGGTGTAATCACCCGATCTGAAAAGCCCCTGCAGGTACGCATCCGGGACCAGGCGTTTTCGCCCGGCGGGTCAGTCCGCCAGCGGCCACTGCGCCAATGGCCAGTAAGCCCCCTTGCGCGACTCGTAAAGCGTGAAGTGTCGCGCGTTGAGGTAAAACTCCGGCGCGCTACTGGCCTCGGGCGGCTGCCCGCGGTAATCCCTGGACAGCGTCAGGTGCGGTCGATACTCACGCGTGGCCGCTTCCAGCCCCAACGGCAGCAACGCCTGCTGCAAACCGTACACCAGTTGCAACAGGGCGGGCGGTACCTGCTGCGCCTCCAGCACCAAGGCGCCGGCCCGTTGCCACACCTGCAAACGGTCGAGCAACAGCCGCGGCGCCGAGGTTGGCAGCGCCAGTTGGTCAACCGCCGCGCACATTGCAGGCACCTGCGCAGTGTCCACATCACCGAGAAACAGCAGCGTGACGTGGAAGTTGGCCGCCGGCACCGGTTTGCCGCTGCGCAGGTTCAGCCCGCGCCGCCACTGGGCCAGGTCACGGCGCTGCGCGTCGCTGATCGGCAAGGCGAAGAACAGCCGCTTGAACGGGCTACCACTGGGGCGTATATCCTGAACCATACAAACTCCCTGACATGAAACGTTTGCGCATGACTGTAGGGTATTACACCAACGTCGCCCCGCAGTTTGGTAACAATAAGTACAAACTGCCCCCATGATTGTTTATGCTGGCGGGCTCATGCCTCGATGCATGGCCATTTTTCGACAAGTAAACGTCCATGAAAATTGCACTCGTACTTATCTTCACCTTCTCGATCGCCTATGTTCACCTGCGCGGTCGGGTTCGCCACAAGCTGACTCGCCAGCTGGGCGACCACTCCAGCTTCCTGGCCCCGATCAACAGCTTCCTGTACCTGTTCTCCAAACACCCGGCCAAGCCCTACCTGCCGGTCGAGGCCTTTCCAGAACTGAAACCGCTGCAGGACCACTGGCAGGAGATCCGTGAGGAAGGCCGCCAGTTGCTGCACGTAGGCGAAATCAAGAAATCCGACAATTACGATGACGTCGGTTTCAACTCCTTCTTCAAGACCGGCTGGAAACGTTTTTACCTGAAGTGGTATGGCGAAAGCCACCCGTCGGCAATGGCCCTTTGCCCACGCACGACCGAGCTGCTGCAAGGCATCGGCACGGTCAAGGCCGCCATGTTCGCTACCCTGCCTCCGGGAGCCAAGCTGGTGCGCCACCGTGACCCGTATGCCGGCTCGTACCGCTACCATCTGGGCCTGGACACGCCGAATGACGACGGCTGCTACATCGACGTGGACGGCGAGAAATACGCCTGGCGCGATGGTGAGGGGGTGATCTTCGACGAAACCTACATCCACTATGCAGCCAACACCACCGAGCACAACCGCATCATCCTGTTCTGCGACGTCGAACGCCCGCTCAAGTACCGCTGGGCAACCGCGTTCAACCGCTGGTTCAGCCGCAACGTGATGGCCGCTGCCGCTGCGCCCAACGATGCCAGCGACAAGACCGGTGGCATCAACCGCCTGTTCACCCGCATATACAAGATCCGCGAACGTGGCAAGGCGCTGAAAAAGCGCAACCGCCTGCGCTACTACCTGGAAAAATGGGCAGTGGTCGCGGCGTTGGTGCTGGTGTTCATCTACATCTGAAGGCTCAACGCAGGCCACTGTACGAGTGACCTGCGTTTACCCACCAAAGTACCGCCTCGCACGTGCCACGCTTCGACTAGCCTGAAAGCTCCACTCGCAACCCCCCAAGGTGAAGACGATGAGCATGATGGACTGGGACGCCTACCGTAAGCAGCTGATGGCCGGCATCGGCGATCTCAAGCAACTCTCCCCCGACACCGTAGCCGGCTACATGACCGCCAGCGGTGCAGGCGCCAAAACCAACCACCTGGATGCCAAGACCCGCGAGCTGATCTCCTTGGCCGTGGCTGTGACCACCCGCTGCGACGGCTGCATCGCCGTGCATTCGCAGCAGGCCGTCAAAGCGGGTGCCAGCCGCGAGGAAATTGCCGAGGCCCTCGGCGTGGCCGTGGCCATGAACGCCGGTGCCGCGCTGGTGTACTCGGCGCGTGCAATGGACGCGGTGGGCAAGGCCAACGGTTGAGCACAAACGGCGTCGCCGCCCTTGCGCGACGGCGCCGCGCCACCCAGACTGGGCGGCTCACCCCGCGCAGGAACCCGCATGATCCACATTCGCCCCATGACGCCGGAAGATTTCGATCGTTTCTGGCCCACCTTCCAGGCCATTGTCCAAGCCCGTGAAACCTACGCTTTCGACCCGACGCTGAGCTTCGAGCAGGCCCGCCAGCTGTGGCTGGAGCTGCCCTTGCACACGCTGCTGGCCGAAGAAGATGGCGAGTTACTGGGGTCGTATTACCTCAAGCCCAATGCTGCCGGGCCTGGTGCGCATGTGGGCAATTGCGGCTACATGGTCTGCGAACAGGCGCGCGGCCGGGGCGTGGCGCGCTTGATGTGCGAGCACTCGCAAAAGCTGGCGCGCCAGGAAGGCTTTCTGGCATTGCAGTTCAACTCGGTGGTAGCCACCAATGCAGTGGCCGTGGCGCTATGGCACAAGCTGGGCTTTGAAACAGTCGGCCGTTTGCCCAAGGCCTACCGTCATGCCCGCCTGGGGCTGGTGGACTGCCTGGTGATGTACAAATGGCTGGCGGATGAGCCGGTGGTGGAGAAGCCGCCGCTGCTGATCGGGCGCAAGAACATCGAGGCACGGGTATCGCGGCGCCGCGGGCGCTAGCTTTACAGGCAAGCCTGCCTCCCCCGCCAACTCATCACGCTGGGGCCTGATGTTCTTGCCAAATGGGGCTCCGGCGCCGCAAAAACGCACAACCTGTTGTTTTTTCTCAGCATTCACAGCACGCCAACATTTGACGCCCCAGCCTTTCAATGGTCAGATGCGCGCCAGTTTCAGGTGCCCTGCGCCGCCGCGCGCAGGGTGAAACGGGAAACCGGTGCGTCGTGTTGCCCACGACAAGTCCGGTGCTGCCCCCGCAACGGTAAGCGAGCGAACCCTTCGAGATACCACTGTGCTCAAGCATGGGAAGGTGAAGGTTTCATGCCCCTCGCAAGCCCGGAGACCGGCCTGGAGCTTCACTTGGCAACCCGCGGTGGGCGGGCGCAGGCCGGAATCCGTGCGCGCGCCTGCCTGCATGGTTCGCCTTTGCGTGTTTTCCACCGGGATCCATTCATTCCTGCAGCAGTGGAACGACATGTCCCGTATGTTCAAGCTTCACCCCCTGGCGGCCTGCCTGGCCGTTGCCCTGCCGGCGCTGGCTGATGACCGCGACCCGCAGCCTCTGGCCCTGCCTTCCACGGCCATCACCGACACCCAGGACAACCGCACCATCGACCTGGCCACGCCGACCCAGGCCGGCTCGCGCCTTGGCCTCAGCGCCCTGGAAACACCGGCCAGCACCAGCAGTATCAGCGAACGGCAGATTCAGCAGCGCAACAACATCACGGTGCAGGATGCAGTGACCCGCTCGCCGGGCATTACCTTCGTCGGCTCCCCGGGGGACGGCGGTACAGGCCTGTCTGCCCGTGGCTTTGCCGGCCACAGCTCAGTGATGACCCTGTTCGACGGCGCGCGCTTGTACACCGGTGCCGGCACCCAGACCTTCCCGGTCGACCCGTGGATGGTCGAACGCATCGAGGTGATTCGCGGCCCGGCCTCGGTACTGCATGGCGAAGGCGCCACCGGCGCAGTGATCAACGTGATCCCGAAAAAACCTTTTGCCGGCGAGGTGCGCAACCACCTGCGCCTGGGTTACGGCTCGTGGGACCGCCAGCAGCTCGGCCTGGACAGCGGCGGCAGCCTCAGCGAGCGCCTGAGCTACCGCCTGACGCTGAACCAGCAGGCCGGCAATGGCTGGGTCGACCGCACCGCTTCACGTAGCCTGGTCCTGAGCGCCGCGCTGCGTTTCGACGCCAGTGATGACCTCAGCTTCACGCTGGCCCATGACCGCGGCGATGCACAACCTGCCAACTACTACGGTACCCCGCTGATCGACGGCCACTACCGCAGCAGCCTGCGCAAAAAGAACTACAACGTGCAGAACGACGTGCAGCAGTACGTTGATGAATGGACCCGGTTAACGACCGACTGGGCGCTGAACGACCAGCTCAGCGCCAGCAACCAGCTGTACTACATCAAAAGCCGCCGCCACTGGCGCAACGCCGAAGACTACAGCTGGGACGCCGGGCGTCAGCAGTTGCTGCGCGGCAGCTACCTGGAAATCAAGCACAACCAGGAACAGTTCGGCGACCGTCAAACCTTCACCTTCGACCACACCCTGTTCGGCCTGGACAGCAAGACCGTGCTCGGTGCCGAATACAACAAGGTGCGATTCAACGTCGACAGCAATTCACCCTACAACGATGTGGGCGGCGACTACCTCGACCCGTGGCAGCCAGAGCCCGGCGGGTTCCATAGCGACTCGCCGTTGCGGCCGCAAACGCTCTCGACCACCCATACCTTTGCCCTGTTTGCCGAAAACCGCCTGCAACTGAGCGACCGCCTGTCTTTGATTACCGGCGTGCGTCGTGACCAGAACCACATCGACCGCAACAACTTGACCAACGACAGCCGCAGCGATCGCAGCCTGCAAGGGGGCAACTGGCGCGTCGGGCTGGTGTATGCACTCAACGACGACCTGTCGTTGTACGGCCAGTACTCGACCAGTGAGGACGGGGTCAACAACCTCATCAGCCTCAGCCCCGCGCAGATGAACTATGACCTGACCGAGGCGAAGCAGACCGAGGCAGGTCTCAAGCAGCGCTTTTGGGAGGGACGTGGCGAATGGACGCTTGCCGCCTACCACATCGTCAAGAAAAAGCTGCTGGTGGACGACCCGATCACGCACGAGAAGCAACAAGCCGGGCAGCAGACCTCCGATGGCCTGGAAGCGACGCTGGAGCTGGCCCTGGCCCATCAGTGGCAGGTATCGGCCAACGCATCGCTGGTACGCGCCAAGTACGACGACTTCGACGAAAGGGTCGGCGGCCTGCCGCAGGATCGGGCAGGCAACCGGCCGGCCAACGTGCCACGGCGTACCGCCAACCTTTGGTTGAGCAAAGGCTTCGGCCAGCAGGTGGAGGCTGGCATTGGGGCGCGCTATGTGGATGAGCGTTATGCCGATACCGCCAATACCCAGAGCGCCCCCGGGTACACCGTGGTCGATGCCAACATCGCCTGGCAGGTGTTGCCGGATGTGAAATTGGGGTTGCAGCTGAACAACCTGTTCGATCGCGAGTATGTGCAGTCGGCGTTCAGCGGGCAGCAGTGGTTGATGGGGATACCGCGGTCGTACTTCGCGACGGTGGATTACAGCTTCTGATCTGGGTGGCTTGTGCCGCGAGAGCCCGGCACTGGCCACACAAAACCCCTACCCCCCTTTCACCGCCTTGTTATACGATAACGTTTCACATGACATCAATTCCTATTAGATACCCCATGACAAGTGCCAGCGCTACGCCCACGCTGATCACCCAGCGCCTGCAGAGCATCGATGCCTTGCGCGGCCTGGTGATCCTGTTCATGCTCCTGGACCACGTCCGCGAGACTTTCCTCCTGCACCGCCAGGTCAGCGACCCCATGGCCATTGACACCACGGAACCGGCGCTTTTCTTCAGCCGCACCCTCGCCCACCTGTGTGCGCCTGTGTTCGTCCTGCTGACCGGCCTGTCGGCCTGGCTGTATGGCGAGAAGCATCAGGGCCGTGGCGACGTCTCGGCGTTCCTGTTCAAACGCGGGCTGTTCCTGGTGGTGCTGGAGTTCACCCTGGTCAACTTCGCCTGGACCTTCCAGTTGCCCCCGAGCGTGATCTACCTGCAAGTGATCTGGGCCATCGGCGTCAGCATGATCGCCCTGTCGCTGCTGGTGTGGCTGCCACGCGCCGCACTGCTCGCCCTGGGCGCCAGCGTCGTCGCCGGCCACAACCTGCTCGACAGCCTGCATTTTGGCGTGGATTCAGCCCTGCATGTGCCGTGGGCAATCCTGCATGATCGCGGCTGGCTGGCGTTTTCCGAAAACCTGCACCTGCGCACGTCTTACCCGGTGCTGCCGTGGATCGGCGTCATCGCCTTGGGTTACGGCCTGGGGCCCTGGTTCGCCCGCGGCAGCGATGCCGGGCAACGCCAGCAACACCTGCTGGCGGCTGGCTTGCTCGCGCTGCTTGGCTTTGTCCTGCTGCGCATGTTCAACGGTTACGGTGAGGCACCGTGGAGCGGTTACCCAACCTTCACGCAAACCCTGATGAGCTTCTTCAACATCACCAAATACCCACCGTCGCTGCTGTTCCTGACCCTGACACTGGGCTGCGGCCTGCTGCTGTTACGCGCGTTCGAACGGGCCGGCCAGGCGCGCTGGATCACGGCCCTGGCGGTGTTCGGTGCGGCACCGATGTTCTTCTACCTGCTGCACCTGTATGTGCTGAAGCTGCTGTACCTGGCCTGCGTGGCGCTGTTCGGGCTCAACCATGGCGACTACTTCGGTTTCGACGGTGTCGCAGCGATATGGCTGGTCGCAGTACTGCTGGCGGTTTCGCTGTACCTGCCGGTGCGCGGGTTCGCCCGACTGAAGCAGCGCCGCCGCGACATCAGCTGGCTGAAGTACTTCTGAAAAGCGTTTTCACCTGGCGACGCGATGGTCTACCATGCGGGCCGCCGGTTTCCACCACGGAACTAACAGGGAATCCCAGGCCTGCCAATACGGGCCAAACGGAACTGCCCCCGCAACTGTAGGTGCCGAGCCTGCTCCATCAATGCCACTGGGCCTGCCGCCCGGGAAGGCCGGAGCCGGGCCGTGACGCACCAGTCAGGAGACCTGCCGGCCTACATTCACCAACCGGCGGGGTGTCCGGGATTGGCCATCCGTGTTGCCCCGGCCACCCGCTGGGCCTCGGCGATGCCTGTCCGTGAGTTCCTCACCAGAACTGTCCGATAGGAGATCGCCCAGCATGCTGCCCCGTTTCGCCACCCTACTCGCTGGCCTAGGCTTCACTGGCCTGGCCCAGGCCGCTGCCACCCACTATCCGCTGACGGTCGACAACTGCGGCAAGCCGCAGGTTTTTGCCCAGGCGCCGCAGCGCGCCGTCACCATCGGCCAGGCCGGTACCGAGCTGCTCTATGCCCTGGGGCTGGGTGACAAGCTGGCGGGCACTTCGCTGTGGTTCAACAATGTATTGCCTGAATACCAGACGGTGAACGCCAAGGTGCCGCGCCTGGCCGACAACGACCCCAGCTTCGAGGCGGTGGTCGGCAAGCGCCCGCAGCTGGTCGCGGCGCAGTTCGAATGGATGGTCGGTGCCCAGGGCGTGGTCGCCACCCGCGAGCAGTTCGATGAGCTGAAGATCCCCACCTACGTGCTGCCATCGGACTGCGAGGGCAAGGACAACCTGGTCGGTGCAGACGGCACCCGCCTGCAAGCGTTCCAGGTAGACAGTATCTACAAGAGCGTCAGCCAACTGGCCGAGATCTTCGACGTTCAGGACCGCGGCACGGCCCTGAACGCCGAGTTGCAAGGGCGCCTCGACAGCGCCAGGGCACAACTGGCCGGCAAGGACCTGTCGGCAACTTCGGCGCTGTTCTGGTTCTCCAGCGCCGACCTAGACATCGACCCCTATGTGGCCGGCCGCCAAGGTGTTGCCGATTTCATGCTGCGCACCCTCGGTGTGCGCAACGTGGTCGAGTCCAGCGAAGAATGGCCAAGCGTAGGCTGGGAAACTTTGGCCAAGGCCAATCCGACCTGGCTGATCATCGCGCGCATGGACCGCCGCCGTTTCCCCGCCGACGACTACCAGAAAAAACTCGAATTCCTGCGCAGTGACCCGGTAACCCGCAACATGGACGCGGTGAAGCACGACCGCATCATTATCCTCGACGCTGACGCCATGCAGGCCGGCATCCGCCTGTTCCGCGGCATGCAGACGCTGTCCACGGCCTTCGCCAGCGGTAAAGCAGCCCCGTGATGAACCGCCTGTTACCCTGCATCGCGGTTGCCCTGGCCGCTCTGTTGGCCGCCCTGCTGGCCGGTACCGCCATTGGCGAAACCAACCTGTCGCCCAGCGTGGTTGGCCAGGTGCTGGCCAACCACCTGTGGCAAGCCGACTACCCGGTGGACCCGATCGACGCCGGCATCATCTGGAACTACCGCCTGACCCGCACCCTGGTCGCGGCCGCTTGCGGCGCCGGGCTGGCCACCTGCGGTGTCATCCTGCAGGCGATGTTGCGCAACCCACTGGCCGAGCCCTACCTGCTGGGGCTGTCTGCCGGCGCCTCGACCGGCGCGGTACTGGTCGGCCTGCTGGGGCTGGGTAGCCTGGCATTAAGCATGTCTGCAGGGGCCTTCATCGGCGCCGGGGCCGCATTCGCCCTGGTGCTGGTGCTGGCCCGCGCGGCCGGCCCCAGCAGCAACAATGCACAGGTCATCCTTGCCGGTATCGCCGGCTCGCAGCTGTTCAATGCACTGACCGCCTTCCTGATCACCAAGTCAGCCACCGCCGAGCAGGCGCGCGGCATCCTGTTCTGGCTGCTGGGCAACCTGAGCGGTGTACGCTGGCCTTCGGTGTGGCTGGCCGTACCGGTGGCGATTTTCGGCTTGCTGGTGTGCCTGTGGCATCGCCGTGCGCTGGATGCCTTTACCTTCGGTGCCGATTCGGCCGCCTCGCTGGGCATCCCGGTGCGGCGCACCCAGTTGCTGCTGATCAGTTGCGCAGCGTTGGTGACGGCTGTGATGGTGTCCATTGTCGGCGCCATCGGTTTTGTCGGGCTGGTTATCCCCCATGCCCTGCGCCTTCTGCTCGGCCCCGGGCACAGCCGTCTGTTGCCCGCCAGCGCACTGGGTGGTGCGCTGTTTCTGATTGTGGCGGACATTCTTTCGCGCACGCTGATCACCGGCCAGGTGATCCCGGTGGGCGTGGTTACGGCGCTGATCGGTGCCCCCGTATTCGCGCTGATTCTGGTCAGCCGTCGGGGGCGCCCATGACCGCCATGGCAGCTGTTCGCATCCCTCCGCTGGCCTGCCATGGGCTGGGGCTGCAACTGGCCGGAAATACCGTGCTCAGCGATATCGACCTTCGCGTTGTCGCCGGTGAAACCCTGGGCATCGTCGGCCCCAACGGCTCGGGGAAATCCTCGCTGTTGAAGGTGCTGGCAGGGCTGTGCAAACCCGCCTGCGGCAGCGTGCAGCTCCTGGGTGAGCCACTGGCACAGATGCCCCGCCGCCGTGTTGCCCAGGCGCTGGCGCTGGTCGAGCAACAGGCCGACACACTCGATGCGATCAGCGTGTTCGACGCGGTTGCCTTGGGCCGCACGCCGTGGCTCTCGGCCCTGGCACCGTTCTCTCGGCAGGACTGCGCCATCGTCGAACAAGCCCTGGCCGACCTCGACGCCCTGCACCTGCGCACGCGCCTGTGGGGGTCGCTGTCCGGTGGCGAGCGCCAGCGTGTGCACATCGCCCGTGCGCTGGCCCAACGGCCGCAGGTGCTGCTGCTGGACGAACCGACCAACCACCTGGACATTCAGCATCAGCTAAGCCTGCTGCAACAAGTGCAGGCGCTGCCGGTCACCACCCTAGTAGCGCTGCATGACCTCAACCAGGCGCTGACCTGCGACCGTGTCGCGGTTCTCGACAAGGGCCGTCTGGTCGCCCTCGGCAAACCCTTCGAAGTGCTTACCCCAGAGCGCCTGCTGAGCACCTTCGGTGTCCACGCCCACTACCTCACCGACCCTTACGACGGCGTGCGCATCCTGCGCTTTTGCGCCCCCTGAACCTGGTAGCCCTGCCCATGCTGTTGCGTCATCGCCAACAGGCACGTGCCCACAGGTCAGCGTAATCGCAGCTGCATGTGCGTGGTCTGCCACACCGGGTCCTGCTCCACATCCACCACCGTGAAGCCTTGCCGCTCCCAGAACGCAATGGCACCCGGCAGAAACGGATGGGTATGCAAGTAAAGGCAGTCCAAGCCCGCTTGCATCGCCCGTTCGCGCAAGGCACCAAACAAGGCAGCCGCCAGGCCATGCCTGCGGTAGGCCGGCAACACGAACAGCCGCACCACCTCGACTACCCGCTCTGCGCGGTAATCAAGCTGGGCAAAGCGATGGTCATAGGGCAAGTAACCGATCACCGCAACCAGCCGCCCACCCTCACGGGCTTCCAGAAAGCAGCCGGCGCCGTCCAGGTAAGTGTCGGCGAAATGCGCCAGGTCACGCGGCAAGGGTGCGTTGGCGAGCATCGGGAAAAGCGCACGCCGGGCGCTGTCGACAAACGCCAGCACTTCGGCAATGGCGTCACGCGCCACAGGTTGCAGGGTCCAGTTCGGCATCGGGCTGTTGCCAGTGTGGTTGGGGGCGTACGGTTCTACCGCAGCGTGCCGCTCAAGGCAAATCACGGGGCTCGTCGTGGCAAGGCGGACATCGGTATAATCAGCAGTCTTCACTGCCCGACCAGGCCACACCATGCCTCGCCTCCCGAAGTTGCTGTTACCCCTGTTGCTGGCTGCTGCATTCACCGCCTGCGACCAGAAACCCTCCCGTGAAGATCAGATCCTCAGCCAGCTGCCGCTGCAGGACGCCTACACGCACAACATCGAGCGCATGTCCGCGCTGCTGGGTCGCACTCACCCGCAGCTGTCGCAAGCGACCATTCAGGACGTACTGCGCAAGCACCTCACCGTCGAGGACCAGCGCCGGGACTTGTTCCGCCTGTACAGCGAAAAGAACTTCAGCGACGCCGAATTCGCCACCATCGTCGCCGCCACCCAGGACCCCGCCAAAGCTCGCGCCCTGGAAGACACCGAAGCCGGCAAACGCTTGAGCGAAAAACTCACCGCCCTGATGCGCGAAACCGCCCGCGATGTGAACGTGCAAGCTTTGGTGGAGCAGCGTATGCAAGAGGTGGAAGATGAGCTTGATGCGCTGGACAAGGCAGGCTCTTGAGCGCTGCCGGCCAAGGTAACTTCCGTTCAGCCGCCCTTTACGATCACCCGAGGTCAGGATTGACATACACCAAGCATGGATTGCGCCTGGATCTACGTACACTCATTCTGGTGCTCTGCGCCCTTACCGCAGTGGTCATGCTGTGCGCCAGCTATTTCGCCAGCTACAGGGTGCAGCGCCAGCTATTGATCGACAATGCCCTGGAAGCCAACCGGGTGTATGCGACAAAACTGGCCAGCATCACCGAAACCTTCATAGGCAACGCCTTGCAGCAACTGATGTTCAGCGCCAGCGTACAAAGCCGGCAGTTGAGCGATGCCGCTGCGCTGCAGGTGGAAAGCGACCGCCTACTGGGCCAGAGCATGGCCTTCAACTCCACCTTCGTGATCGATGCCAACGGTGTACTGCTGGCAGTATCCCCCGCCCCGCTACGCCACCTGGTCGGTACCCACGTGCAGTCACCCGGCGCTCTGGAAGCCCTGCACGAACGCCGTCCACTGGTTTCCACGCCCTACCTGTCGGCGGCCGACAACCTGGTGGTGGCGCTGTCGCAACCCATTTTCGACCGCAACGGCCGCTACCTGGGGTATGTGGGTGGCAGCCTGTACCTGCGTGAACGCAACATCCTCAACAGCCTGCTGGGCGAGCATTTCTACAAGGACGGTTCGTACCTGTATGTGGTCGACCGCAACCGACGCCTGCTGTACCACCCCCATAGCGAGCGGGTAGGCACGGTGGTGGAGGGCAATGCGCTGGTCGACCAGTTGGCGACACTGGACAGCGGTACCCGGCAGCTGACCAATAGCCTGGGCGTGGAAATGCTCGCAGGCTTCGCCACCGTCCCCAGCGCCGGCTGGGGCGTGGTAGCGCAGCAGCCATTGGCGCAGACGGTGGCGCCGTTGCACCATCTGGTGCTGAACGTGATCGCCAGTTCGGCGCCCTTGGCGCTGGTGGGCAGCCTGCTGCTGTGGTGGTTGGCCCGTACCATCGCCCGCCCGCTGTGGAAACTCGCCGCCGGTGCCCGCACGATGGACCGCGCCGCTACCGCCGAGCACTTGCATCAGGTGCGGGCCTGGTACTTCGAGGCGGCAGAGCTCAAGCGGGCGTTGCTGTTCAGCCTGAACTTGCTGCAAGAGCGTATCGGCCGGCTCAATCGGGACGCCCAGACCGATCCGCTGACCGGCCTGGGCAACCGCCGCAGCCTGGAAATCAGCCTGTCGTTACTGGAGGCCGAAAACCGGGAGTTTGCAGCCATTGCGTTGGATATCGACCACTTCAAGCGGATAAATGACAGCCATGGACACGAAGTGGGCGACCAGGTGCTGCGCCAGCTGGCGGAGCTCATGCGCCGTTGTTGCCGCGAGGGCGACCTGCTGTGTCGCACCGGTGGCGAGGAGTTCCTGATATTGCTGCCTGGGGCCACCCTGAACGTGGCGGCCGCGGTGGCCGAACGGTTGCGTGTGACCGTACAGGATATGCCGGTGGAACCGGTGGGGGCAGTGACGATTTCGCTGGGGGTGACGCACTGGGATGGCGAGACTCACGGCGAGCCCATGAACGCATTGGGCGAGGCTGACCGGGCGCTTTACCGAGCCAAGCAGGAGGGGCGCAACCGGGTCGCTTTTGCCTGAACGTCTTGAGTTGTCTGCGGGGCGAGCTTGCCCGTGAAATGCCGTTACAGGCAACGATGAATCGGTGGCTTGTAACAATTCCTGTCATAAAACTGCAGTGTTTCAGTCATAGGATTGACCCCGACCTGACATTTTCACTTCATGGATGAGCGTCTCATGCGTCGTGTGGTTTTCAATCAGAAAGGTGGCGTCGGCAAATCCAGCATTGCCTGCAACCTCGCCGCAGCCAGTGCCGCCGAGGGCTACCGGACCTTGCTGGTCGACCTCGACCCGCAGGCCAATGCCACCTTCTACCTCACCGGGCTGGCCAACGACACCATTCCTGCCGGCATCGCCGACTTCTTCCGCCAGACCTTGTCGCCGGTTACCGCCGCCGGCAAGAAGCACCGCGTGGCCATCACCGAAACCCGCTACCGCAACCTGCACCTGGTCACCGCCAGCCCTGACCTCAGCGACCTGCAAAGCAAGCTGGAGAGCAAGTTCAAGATCAACAAGCTGCGCAAGTTGCTGGTGACGCTGGGCGAGGACTATGAGCGAATCTACATCGACACCCCACCCGCGCTGAACTTCTACACCTTCAGCGCGCTGGTGGCGGCCGAGCGTCTGTTGATTCCGTTCGACTGCGACAGTTTCTCGCGCCAGGCCCTGCACAGTGTCATGGCCGAGGTCGAAGAACTGCGCCAGGACCACAACCCCGCGCTGGTGGTGGAAGGTGTGGTGGTCAATCAGTTCGCCGGGCGCACGGCGCTGCACCAGACCTTGGTCGATCAACTGCGCAACGAAGGCATGCCGGTACTGCCGGTTTACCTGAGCAGTTCGATCAAGATGCGCGAATCGCACCATGCCTCGGTGCCATTGGTGCATTTGGCGCCGCGGCATAAACTGGCCCTGGCATTCATCGATTTGCTGGATGTGCTTGAGCGTGCGGCCTGACAGGCCGTTGGGGATACTCCGGCTGTAACCTGCTGCACCGGTCGAATCAGGTATACCGAGGTCGCCCTCGACAAAGCGCCTTGCAGCGCTCGGCTATCTACTGGCAAGCACAATAACGATGGCGCGGCCCGACTGCGCCACTTTCAACATGGCTGCCAAAGGAAACCGGAGAGCACCCGCATGTCCACACATCATGAGGTATCCCCCGCCACCCTGCGCAGGGTGATTGCCGCTTCGGCCATCGGCAATTTCGTCGAATGGTTCGACTTCGCCGTGTACGGCTTTCTCGCCACGCTGATCGCCAGCCAGTTCTTCGCCAGCGAAGACGCCAGCGTAGCCTTGCTCAAAACCTTCGCGGTGTTCGCCGTGGCCTTCGCCCTGCGCCCCTTGGGCGGCATCGTCTTCGGCGCCTTGGGCGACCGCCTGGGACGCAAGCGCATCCTGTCGCTGACCATCTTGCTGATGGCCGGCTCCACCACGTTGATCGGCCTGCTGCCGACCTACGCCAGTATCGGCCTGGCAGCCCCGGCGCTGCTCACCCTGGCCCGCTGCCTGCAGGGTTTTTCTGCCGGTGGCGAATATGCCGGGGCCTGCGCCTACCTGATGGAGCACGCGCCTGACAACAAGCGCGCCTTTTATGGCAGCTTCGTGCCTGTGTCGACCTTTTCCGCCTTTGCCTGTGCGGCAGTGATCGCTTATGGCCTGGAAGCCAGCCTGTCGACCGAGGCGATGAATGCCTGGGGTTGGCGCATTCCGTTCCTGATTGCCGCGCCGCTGGGCCTGGTCGGCCTGTACCTGCGCTGGCGCATGGAAGAAACCCCGGCGTTCCGCGAAGCCGTCGCCCAGGGCAAGGAGCACGAGCATTCACCGCTGAAGGAAACCCTGCGCCACCATGGCCGGGTCATTCGCAACCTGGGGGCGTTCATTTCGCTGACCGCGTTGTCGTTCTACATGTTCACCACCTACTTCGCCACCTACCTGCAACTGGTCGGCAACCTGACCCGTGCGCAGTCACTGCTGGTAACCACCGTGGCCCTGCTGTTCGCTGCGGTCGGCTGCCCGCTGGCCGGGGCATTTTCGGACCGGGTGGGGCGGCGCAAGACCATCGGCTTTACCTGCCTGTGGGTGATGCTTTGCGTGTTCCCGGCGTACTGGCTGGCCAGCTCTGGCTCGATGTCGGGTGCGCTGCTGGGGGTGATCCTGCTCGCGGTGGGGGCGTTGTGCAGCGGCGTGGTTACCGCAGCGTTGCTGTCGGAAAGCTTCCCTACCCGTACCCGCTACACCGCTTCGGCAATTACCTACAACGTGGCCTACACGCTATTTGGCGGCACAGCGCCGTTGGTGGCAACCTGGCTCATCGGACAGACCGGCAGCAGCCTGGCACCGGCGTTCTACCTGGTGGTGATTGCGCTGGTGGCGTTGGTGGGCGGGTTGGCGTTGCCGGAAACGTCGCGGATTTCTTTGCATGACGACATGGGTGTGGACAGTGTACGGGCTGGAGCCCGAAGGGCCGTTTGAGGTTGTCGGGGCTGCCTTGCAGCCCCACGTGCTCAGCCTTCCTGCTGCTCATCCCGCCGATACGCCCACTGATACAACGCCGGCAACACCAGCAACGTCAGTGCGGTAGACGACAAGATCCCACCAATCACCACCGTTGCCAGTGGCCGCTGCACCTCTGCCCCGGTCCCGGTGGCCAGGGCCATCGGTATGAACCCCAGCGAGGCCACCAGCGCCGTCATCAGTACTGGCCGCAAGCGGGTCAGCGCCCCCTCCTCGACCGCCGCCCGCAGCGTGCGCCCTTCCTCGCGCAGCCCGCGGATAAAGGCAATCATCACCAGCCCGTTCAACACTGCCACTCCCGACAATGCAATGAACCCGACGCCGGCAGAAATAGACAGCGGAATATCACGCACCCACAGCGCCAGCACCCCGCCGGTCAGGGCAAAGGGGATGCCGGTGAACACCAGCAGGCCATCCCTGAGGTTGTTGAACATCATCAGCAACAGCGCCATGACCAGCAGCAACGCCACCGGCACCACCACCTGCAGGCGCTCGGCTGCCGACTGCAACTGTTCGAACTGCCCTCCCCAACGCGTCCAGTAACCCGGTGGTACCTGCACCTGGTCGATCAGGGCCTGCTCAGCCTCTTGCACAAACGAGCCCAGGTCGCGTCCACGCACGTTGGCACTGACCACCACCACGCGCTTGCCATCTTCGCGGCTCACCTGATTCGGGCCCAATTGCAGGTTCAGCGTGGCGACCTGCGACAGCGGGATGAAACCGATTTGCCCGGCCCCCTCAGCGGCACTGGCCGGAACCGGAATCAGCAGGCTGGCCAGCCCGTCGACATCGGTACGCAAGGTCTCCGACAGGCGCACGACCATGTCGAAGCGGCGGTCGCCTTCATACAGCGTACCGGCGGTGCGGCCGCCCACGGCAATGGCGATGGCATCCTGCACATCGCCCACATTCAGGCCATGACGGGCGGCCTTGTCACGGTCGATGTCGATGGTCAGTACCGGCAGGCCCGTCGTCTGCTCCACCTTCACCTCGGACGCGCCCGACACCCCTTGCAGGCTGGCAGCGATCTGCGCGGCAGTGCGGTTGAGCACCTCCATGTCGTCACCAAACAGCTTCACCGCCACATCACTGCGCACCCCTGAAATCAGCTCGTTGAACCGCAGCTGAATCGGCTGCGACAGCTCGTAGTTGCTGCCCGGCACACTGGCAGCGGCGCGTTGCACCTGGGCGATCAGTTCATCCCGCGGTTTGCCCGGGTCAACCCATTGTTCGCGCGGGCGCAGCATCACGTAGGCATCGGAAATGTTCGGCGGCATCGGGTCGGAGGCAATCTCGGCAGTGCCGGTGCGGGCAAACACCCGCTCCACCTCCGGCACCTGGGCGATGATCGCCTGCTCCAGGCGCTGTTGCATGTCCACCGACTGCGACAGGCTGGTGCCCGGCACGCGCAGGGCCTGCAGGGCGAAGTCACCCTCGCTGAGGCTGGGAATGAACTCGCTGCCCATGCGGCTGGCCATCACGCCCGACAACAGCACCAGGGCGGCGGCGGCGGCACATGCCAGTTTGCGCCGGCCCAGCACCCAGGCCAGCACCGGGGCATAGCGCTGCCGTGCCGTACGCATCACCAGGCCTTCCTCTTCCTTGACCTTGCCGGTGACGAACAGGGCAATGGCTGCCGGAACGAACGTGACCGAAAGGATCATCGCGCCCAACAGGGCCATGACCACGGTAAAGGCCATAGGGTGGAACATCTTGCCCTCGACCCCGGTCAGGGCAAAGATCGGCAGGTACACCACCATGATGATCAACTGCCCATAGATCAGCGGCCGGCGTGCTTCGCGGGCAGCGGCAAACACCTCATGGAACCGTTCGCCGCGGGTCAGCATGCGACCGTGGCGCTGCTGGGCATGGGCCAGGCGACGGATGGCGTTTTCCACGATCACCACCGCGCCGTCGACGATGATGCCGAAGTCCAGCGCGCCCAGGCTCATCAGGTTGGCACTGACCTTGTTGCTGAACATGCCAGTAAAGGTGAACAGCATCGAAAGCGGGATAACCATGGCCGTGATCAGCGCAGCGCGAATGTTGCCGAGGAACAGGAACAGCACGGCAATCACCAGGATCGCACCTTCGATCAGGTTCTTCTTCACCGTGGCGATGGCTTTCTCCACCAGGTTGGTGCGGTCGTACACCGTCACGGCGACTACGCCCTTGGGCAGGTTGCGATTGATCTCGACCAATTTTGCAGCGACCGCCTGCGACACCGTGCGGCTGTTCTCGCCAATCAGCATGAACACCGTGCCCAGCACCACTTCCCGACCGTTTTCGGTGGCTGCCCCCGAGCGCAGCTCTTCGCCAAGGCCAACCTGGGCGACATGGCTGACGCGGATCGGCGTGCCGTCGACGCTGGAGATAACGATGTTGGCAATGTCTTCGGCCGAGGCCACCTGGCCTGGCGCGCGAATCAGCAACTGCTCGCCATTGCGCTCGATATAGCCAGCGCCAATGTTGGCGTTATTGCGCTCCAGCGCTGCAATCAGGTCGTTGAGGGTGAGCTTGTAGGCCGCCAGGCGCTTGGGCTCTGGTGCAATCAGGTATTGCTTGGCATGGCCGCCAATGCTGTTGACCTCGGCCACACCCGGTACATTGCGCAGCTGCGGCTTGATGATCCAGTCCTGAATCACCCGCAGGTCAGTTGGGGTGTAAGGTGTACCGTCTTCCTTGAGCGCCCCCTCCTGGGCTTCCACCGTCCACAGGAAAATTTCCCCCAGCCCGGTGGAGATCGGCCCCATGCCCGCCTCGATGCCCTCAGGCAATTGCTCGCGGGCCACCTGCAGGCGCTCGTTGACCAGTTGGCGGGCGAAGAAGATATCGGTGCCATCATCGAAAATGACCGTGACTTGCGACAGGCCCGAGCGCGACAGCGAGCGGGTCTGCTTGAGCCCTGGCAGGCCAGCCATCGCGGTCTCGATGGCAAAGGTGATGCGCTGCTCGGTCTCCAGCGGCGAATAGCCGAGGGCGGCGGTGTTGATCTGCACCTGGACGTTAGTGATGTCCGGCACAGCATCGATCGGCAGTTTCTGGTAGCTGTGGATACCCACCGCGGCCATCAGGACCACGGCCAGCATCACCACCAGGCGCTGCTCGATGGCAAATTGAATCAGGCGTTCGAACATGCAGGTGTCCCCGTGATCAGTGGCTGTGCTCGGCCGAGCCCTTGCCCAGTTCCGACTTGAGGACAAAGCTGCCGGCGGCCGCAACCTGAGTACCGGCGGCCAGGCCGCTGGTGATTTCCACCTGGCCAGCATCGCGACGGCCAGTCTTCACCGGGCGCGCCTCGAAGCCTTCCTCCGTGCGGGCGAACACCACGGTCTGCGCCTCCCAGGTTTGCAAGGCGCTTTCCGGCACCGCCACGGCGGCATCGAAGCGGTCGACGCTGACAGCCACATTGACGAACAGCCCGGGGCGCCAGGCGCCATTGGGGTTGGCCAGAGTGGCACGCACAGTGGCGGCACGGTTCTGCTCGCCGAGCAGGCTGCCGACGTAGTTGACCTTGCCCAGAACCTGGGCGCCCAGGTCCGGCGCACTGACCGTGACTTCACGGCCGGTCACCACCTTGCCCAGGTCACGAGGGGCCACGGCGAAGGTGGCCCACACCCGGCTCAGGTCGGACAGGGTGAACGCGTTGCTGGTCTCGTCGACCACCTCGCCCACGGTCAGGTGCTTCTCCACGACGACCGCATCGAAGGGGGCGCGCAGTTCATAGCGGTTGCCGGCACCGGCCGGCCCCACCGCTGCGACCTTCTGCCGAGCATTGGCCAGGGCGATCTCGGCCTCCTGCAACGCCTGACGTGCCTGCAGGTAATCCTGCTCGGCGCTGATTCGCTCCTGCCACAGCTGTTGTTCCCGTTGAAAGGTCAACCGCGCCAGTTCCAGGCGACGTTGAGCGGCCTGCTGCTCACTGCGCAGGTCGGAGATCTGCTGGCTGGCAATCACCGCCAGTACCTGGCCGCGCTTGACCGCCTGGCCCAGCTCGGCTTGCACCGCTTCGACCACACCCGGCACGCGGGGTACCACATGTGCGGTGCGGTCCTCGTCAAAGCGGATCTCACCCGGGAAGCTGATGGCGGTGCCCAGCTCACGGGGGCCTGCGGCAGCCAGTTGTATGCCAGCCGATTCGATCTGCGCGATAGACAGGTGCAATTGGCCTTCTTCTTCGCCGTGCCCCTTCTCTTCATGGCCTTCGGCGGCCTGCGCTGCAGCATGGCCGTGGCTGTCTTCACCATGGTCGTCATGGGGGGCTTGAGCCTTGGACGCCTGGCCGAGGTTGCCGGTCCAGGCCAGGCCCGCGAGGCCAAGCGCAGCAATGGCGGCAGCCAGAAGGGCTAGCTTGCGTGGGTTAGTCATTGTTGCTCCTGCTATTGGGTTTGTTGCTCACGCCATCGAGATCGCCGTAGATCCGCTCCACTTGTGCACGCGCGTCGGTCGCCGAGGCCAGCGCCTCGAGGTACAGCCCGCGAGCCTCGATCAGCGTGCGCTGGGCGTCGAGTACATCGAGGAAAGCGAACTTGCCCATTTCAAAACCGCGGGTGGCGGTGTCCACGGCCTGCTGCGCAGCAGGCAGGATGGTGCGGTCATAGGCTTCAACGTCCTGCATCGCCGTCTCCCACTGGCTGATGGCACTACGGGTTTCACTGCGCAGACGCAGCGCCACGGCATTGCGCAGGTCGCGCGCCTGGTCGGCGCGGCGCGCAGCTGCCAGAACATTGCCCTGGTTGCGGTCGAACAGCGGCAACGGCATGGACAGGCCAACCACGTTCACTCGCTCCCGGTCTTCGCGGCTGTACTGGCTGCCAAGGCTGACGGTGAGGTTGGGGATACGCTGGGCTTTTTCCGCCCCCAGGGAGGCGTCGCCGCGCTCGACCTGGGCAGCGGCCAGGCGCCATTCGGCAGTCTTTTCGACCTGGTCAAGCAAGGTGTCGGCACCCGGCGCAATGCCTGGCGAAAGGTTGGCTGCCTGCAACCGGTCGAAGCTTGCCAGCGGGCTGCCCGTCAACCGGGCCAAGGCCTGGTAGGCCACGCTGCGCTGGGTTTTCGCGCGGCGCACTTCGGCCTGGGCCTGGGCCAGTTGCACCTGGGCACGGGTGGCCTCCACCGGTGATGACTGGCCTGCCGTAACCCGCCCTTGCACCACCCGCAGACCTCGTTCAGTCAACGCCTGCGACTGCTGAGCCAACTCCAGCGCGGTCTGTGCACGCAAGGCAGCGTGGAAAGCCTGCACCACATCGGCCCGCAGGGCGTTGCGCTGGCGCTCCAGGTCAAGCTGGGCAATGGCCTGGCCGGCACCCGCCACGGCGAGACGCGCGCCGCGCTTCCCGCCCAGTTCCAGCGGCTGGCTGAGGGTGACGGTGGTTGTGCTGGTGTCGCGGCGGGTGTCCTCGACCTCCCAGGCCAGCTCCGGGTTGGGGAGCAGCCCGGCCTGGCGCCGTTCGCCATCGGCAATGCCAATTTCACGGCCGGCTGCAGCCAGCTCCGGGTTCTGGGCGAAAGCGGCGGTAAGCGCCTGGGGCAGGCTCAGCACCTGGCTGGCCTGGGCGCCGGTGGCACTGGCCAGCAGCAGACAGAGCAAGGCGATCTTGCGGGGGATGGGCACGAAACAGTCCTCTGGGCGAAGCATTGGCGAGGGACTGTAGAAAGGGCTGGTTATCGGGGCGGTGGCGGCAAGATTACAATTTTGTAATGACGCCCTGCGGTTCGTTGCAGGGGCAGCTTTGCACGGCTGGGTACAGGGCATTCAACGCCCAATAAGTTCGATAATCGCCCACTTTCCCGATGCGACGATCTTGGCCAATTGACGGAACTAACCAGTCAGTACAAAACTACGTGCATTCAACAACAACAAAGCGATGCCCGTCATGAAGCCCCTTATTCTCGTGCTCAACGGCCCCAACCTGAACATGCTGGGCACCCGCGAGCCTGCCCAGTACGGCCACGAAACCCTCGCTGACCTGGCTCAGGGATGTGCCGACACTGCCCACGCCCACGGCCTGGAAATCGAATTCCGCCAGACCAACCACGAAGGTGAACTGATCGACTGGATCCACGCCGCCCGTGGCCGCTGCGCCGGCATCGTGATCAACCCCGGCGCCTGGACGCACACCTCGGTCGCCATCCGCGATGCCCTGGTGGCCAGCGAACTGCCGGTGATCGAGGTGCACCTGTCCAATGTGCACAAACGCGAGCCGTTCCGTCACTTGTCGTTCGTATCGTCCATCGCCGTCGGTGTCATCTGCGGCCTGGGCAGCCACGGCTACCGCATGGCGCTGAGCCACTTCGCCGAGCTGTTGCAGGAGCGTGTGGCATGAGCCAGCAAGCCATCCTCGCCGGCCTGATTGGCCGCGGCATCCAACTGTCACGTACGCCGGCCCTGCACGAACACGAAGGCGACGCCCAGGCCCTGCGCTACCTGTACCGGCTGATCGACGCCGACCAGCTGCAACTGGACGACAGCGCCCTGCCCGGCCTGCTCGAAGCCGCGCAACGTACCGGTTTCACCGGGCTGAACATTACGTACCCGTTCAAGCAGGCGATCCTGCCGTTGCTCGACGAACTGTCCGACGAGGCCCGCGGTATCGGCGCGGTAAATACCGTGGTGCTCAAGGACGGCAAGCGCGTCGGCCACAACACCGATTGCCTGGGCTTTGCCGAAGGCTTGCGCCGTGGCCTGCCCGACGTTGCACGGCGCCAGGTGGTGCAGATGGGTGCCGGTGGCGCTGGCTCGGCCGTGGCCCATGCCCTGCTGGGTGAAGGGGTAGAGCGGCTGGTGCTGTTCGAAGTGGATGCGACCCGTGCGCAGGCGCTGGTGGACAACCTGAACGCCCATTTCGGCGCGGAGCGCGCCGTGCTTGGCACCGACCTGGCCACAGCACTGGCCGAAGCGGACGGGCTGGTCAACACCACGCCGGTGGGCATGGCCAAGCTACCGGGCACGCCACTGCCGGTGGCGTTGCTGCATCCCCGCCTGTGGGTGGCAGAGATCATCTACTTCCCGCTGGAGACCGAACTGCTGCGCGCGGCCCGGGCACTGGGCTGCCGCACGCTGGATGGCAGCAACATGGCGGTGTTCCAGGCGGTGAAGGCATTCGAGCTGTTCAGCGGGCGGCAGGCGGATGCGGCCCGGATGCAGGCGCACTTTGCCAGTTTCACCTGATAGAAAAGTGTTGGCTTCTTCGCGGGCACGCCCGCTCCCACAGGTACTGCGCAAACGTTACTGATTGCACTCTCCCTGGGGGAGCGGGCATGCCCGCAAAGAGGCCGGTACAGGAGAATCACCCTTGCTCATCCAGCAACGCCTGTATCACCTGTTCCTGCCCGCCATAATCCCCCTCGCCAAAGTGCACATGGCGCACCTGCCCCTTGCGGTCGACAAAGTAATGCGCCGGCCAGAACTGGTTGCCCCAGGCATTCCACACCTTGTAGTCGTTATCTACCGCCACCGGATACCCGATACCCAACCGGGCTACCTTGTCCCGCAACGTGTCCACATCATGCTCGTAGTCGTACTCGGGCGTGTGTACCCCCACCACCACCAGCCCTTGATCGGCATAGCGCCGCGCCCACTCATTCACATGCGGCAGGCTGCGCCGACAGTTGATGCAGTCCCAGGTCCAGAAGTCCACCAGCACCACCTTGCCCTTGAGCCCCGGGGCATCCACGGGCGGCGAATTCAACCACTGGCTGGCGCCTGACAGCGACGGCATGGCGCCGTAGCTGTCGCGTGCCTTCAGGTGCCCAGCCAACCCAAGCCCCATCAGCGCCAGCGCAAAACCACCTGCCTTGAGCATCCGGTGCCGATCAATTGTCATGGCAACCGCCCGTGGCGTAGGTGCGGTACTGCACGCTTTGCCGCTGGCCATGGGAGTCAAGGTAGTCCATTCGGGTGTTCACCAGGCCGCAGGCGTTGCTCTGATCGTCCTGCACCGACAGCACTTTCTTCACATCCAGAGGCTCACCGTAGCGATACTGCATGACCCCACCATCCTGCATCGGGGCAGTGGCGGCCTGGGCAGCGATGGCGCCGAAGCTGAGCACGGCGAACAGGCTGGCGCTTGCGATAGTCTTGACGTTCATGGCATCTCTCCTGGGTAACACTTGGGGGTGGGGAGTGTTGCTCCCCGGTCGAGAGCCATTTCACGTCAGCCAGGTATCCCGCATGTGTCTCCCAACGTTGTGATGTGCGTCCTGCTGTATCCCTACCCGTGCCAGATACACTGCAATACAAACTCCCGCAGGCAAGGGCGAACGCGCTCGGTACACTGCGCCCACCCCCCTTTGCACAGGAACCCAGCGCATGGAACATGTCGATCACATCCTGATCGTCGACGACGACCGCGAGATCCGCGAACTGGTCGGCAATTACCTGAAGAAGAACGGCCTGCGCACCAGCATCGTTGCAGACGGCCGGCAGATGCGCGCCTTTCTCGAAGCCAACAGCGTCGACCTGATCGTGCTCGACATCATGATGCCTGGCGACGACGGCCTGCTGTTGTGCCGCGAGCTGCGCGCCGGCAAGCACCGCAATACGCCGGTGCTGATGCTGACCGCCCGCAATGACGAAACCGACCGCATCATCGGCCTGGAAATGGGCGCCGACGATTACCTGACCAAACCGTTCTCGGCCCGCGAACTGCTCGCCCGCATCAACGCCGTGCTGCGCCGCACACGCATGCTGCCGCCCAACCTGACCATCAGTGAAAGCAGCCGCCTGCTGGGTTTCGGTCAGTGGCGCCTGGACACCACCGCGCGCCACCTGCTCGACAGCGAAGGCACCCTGGTGGCCCTGAGCGGCGCCGAGTACCGCCTGCTGCGGGTGTTCCTCGACCACCCGCAGCGGGTGCTCAGCCGCGAACAGCTGCTTAACCTGACCCAGGGCCGCGAAGCCGACATCTTCGACCGCTCCATCGACTTGCTGGTCAGCCGCCTGCGCCAGCGCCTGGGTGACGATGCCCGCGAGCCCAGCTGCATCAAGACCGTGCGCAGCGAGGGCTACGTGTTTTCGCTGCCGGTGCAATTGCTCGAGTCTCCCTCATGAAATGGCCGCGCACCCTGGCCTCGCGTCTGGCGCTGATCTTCTTCACCGGCCTGGTGTTGGCTTATGGTCTGTCGTTCGGCCTGCAGGCCTACGAGCGCTATATCAGCAGCCGCTCGATGATGCTCAGCAACCTCGAACAGGACGTGGCGACCTCGGTTGCCATCCTTGACCGCCTGCCCGCAGCCGAGCGTGCCGCCTGGCTGCCACGCCTGGAACGGCGCACCTACCGCTATCGCCTGGACCAGGGCCTGGCAGGCGAAGCGATGCCGAGCAGTGACCCACCGATGGCCGCCGCGTCGATCGTCAAGGCCATTGGCAGCGACTACCGCCTGACCTTCCTGGAAATCCCGGGGCCCAATGCGCACTTCCAGGCGCACCTGAACCTGGCCGACGGCGCGCCACTGACCATCGACGTGACACCCGCACCGGTCCCGGTAGCCCGTTGGTTGCCCGTGGTGCTGCTGATTCAGCTGGCTGTGCTGTTGCTGTGTACCTGGCTGGCGGTACGCCTGGCCATCGGCCCGCTAACCCGTCTGGCCCAGGCAGTGGACAACCTCGACCCGGACCAGCCCGGCGTGCAACTGGATGAAAGCGGCCCACGCGAGGTGCGCTACGCTGCCGTGGCCTTCAACGCCCTGCAGGCGCGCATTGCTGCCCACCTCAAGGAACGCATGCAGTTGCTGGCAGCCATTTCCCACGACCTGCAAACACCGATCACTCGCATGAAGTTGCGGGTCGAAGTGATGGATGAGGGGGTCGAAAAGGACAAGTTCGGGAGCGACCTGGATGAAATGGAACACCTGGTGCGCGAAGGCGTGGCTTACGCCCGCAGCATGGACAGCAGCACCGAAGCAACCTGCCGGGTCAACCTTGATGCCTTTCTCGACAGCCTGGTATTCGACTACCAGGACAGCGGCGCCCAGGTTGAACGCCACGGCAGCAGCGGGACTCTGCTGGAAACCCGCCCGCATGCGCTGCGCCGGGTACTGGTGAACCTGGTCGACAACGCCCTGAAGTTTGCAGGTGCTGCCGAGCTGCAAGTGTCACGCGAGGGCAGTACCACCATCATCCGCGTGCTCGACAACGGGCCAGGGATACCCGGTGACGAGCTGGATGAAGTGCTCAAGCCGTTCTACCGGGTGGAAGGTTCACGCAATCGCAGCACGGGTGGCACCGGCTTGGGACTGGCCATTGCCCACCAGCTGATCCAGGCCATGGGGGGCCGGCTGACCCTGAGCAACCGCGAACAGGGCGGATTGTGCGCGCAGATCGAACTCACCTGAAGTGCGATCGTTGGCAGGAACGGCCTTGGATCTCGATCGGGCCGTTCCTGTAAAACGCGCGGTCGCCTCTACAAACAGATACACAACTGCATCCCCCTGACACACTGCAGATACCCCGCCTCGAGACACTCCCGGTCACACAACCACACCCCGGGAGTCCCTGATGAAAGCCCTCACCTTGCCCTCCGGCTGGAAGCTGTTCGCCGCCCTCGCCGGCCTGACCTTGGCGATGACCGCCATAGTCCTGGCCAGCCAACCCGACCCAGACGGCTTGCGCAGTGCCATTCGTGCCACCGCACGCAGCTCGTTCGCACTGTTCCTGCTGGCGTTCCTGGCCTCGTCGCTGGTGACCTTGCTGCCTGGCACATCAAGCCGCCGCATCCTTCAGGAGCGACGCTACCTGGGGTTGGCATTCGCGTTCTCCCACACCGTTCACGGCGTGCTGATTTATCGCTACGCCCAGCAATTCCCCGAGCTGTTCTGGGCCGGTCGCACACTGACCTCCAGCCTGCCCGGCACAGTCGGCTACCTGTTCTTGCTGCTGCTCACCGCCACCTCGTTCAAGGCCCCCATGCGGCTGTTGGGCGGCCGTGCCTGGCAAGCGCTGCACAGCAGCGGCATGTGGGTACTGGCTGCCGTGTTCTGCCTGTCATTCTACAAACGCATCCCTATGGGGGGGTGGTACCCGCTGGCGTTCGCCCTGATGTTCAGCGCCATCGCCGTCAAGCTCACCGCCAAAGTGGCCCGTAAACAACGCCGCACCACCCGCGCCCTTGCCTGAAGAGAGCACCGCACATGACGACCTTGACCCGTACCCTGACCACCGTTGATCGCCTCGGCAGCTGGAGCGCCGACTTGCCATTACGGGTATTTCTGGCCTGGGAGTTTTTCGAATCCGGCCTGGAGAAATTCAACGGCAGCAACTGGTTCGCCGACCTGCAGTCCAGCTTCCCGTTCCCCTTCAACCTGCTGCCCGCAGAGCTGAACTGGCAGCTGTCGATGTGGGCCGAGTTGGTGCTGCCGTTGCTGCTGTTGCTGGGCCTGGGTACCCGGCTGGCATCATTGGGTTTGATGGTGGTGACCGTTGTAGCCATAGCGGCAGTGCACTGGCCGGCGCACTGGTCGGGCCTGGCGGAGCTGGCCCAAGGCTATACCATTACCGACCAGGGCTTCGGCAATTACAAGTTGCCGCTGATCTACCTGGTGGCGTTGCTGCCCCTGCTGCTCAAGGGCGCCGGGCGCCTTAGCCTCGATCATTGGCTTGGCATGCGGTTCGGCAGATGAGGATCGGGGGCTGCTGCGCAGCCCCCAATGCCTTCAAACGGTTCCGACAATGACACCCTGCTCGCGCAATGCCTCCAACAATGCCAACCCTTGCTGCACATCCCCGCCCAACGCCTGCAGCCGCTCTCTTCCAGTCCCCTGCTCCACCAGCAACCGATACGCCATAGGTGCCAACCGGGCAAAGCGCACCTGCAACCGGGCATCGCGATAAACCAGCAGCAAGCTCGGCGATACTGGGGCAGCCGTTGGCTGGTAGTCCACGCCAATGCTTTCCACCGGCCAACGATAGGCCAACACGCGCGCCACACAAGACAACAACGGCTCTCCCGCCAACAGGTCACCACCCGGGTCATGCGCCGGGTCCTCGGCATCGCTCAGGTACAGTTGCGCCTCGACCCACTCATAGTGCGCCAGCTCCAGCTGCCAAGGGGTGTCCAGCGTCACATGTTGCAGGTAGTCGACGAACGTCTCGGCAATTTCGGTAAACAACGGCGTCTGGCAACGGTAACTGGCGTAAAAATCACGTACTCGGGCGTGCCAGCGCTGCTCGCCCAACGCCTGGCGCATGACCGGGAAGCTGCCAGCCAGCAACCCTTCGATGGCACCATAGAACAATTCACGGTAAACCTTCAGGCGCCGGGCCTCGACGCCGGGCGGCGGGGCATGGCGCTGTGGATCGCGCAGGTGACGGGCCAAGGCATACTGCTGCGCACGCAGGGTCTCATTCATCTGCTTGCCCTCCGGCAGCGCTTTGCACAGCACGCATACGCGCCGTCTCGGCCAACAGTTCGGCCAAGGGCGGGTAGTTGAAATCACGCTCAAGCACCGTCGGCTTTACGCCAAAGCGCACGCAAGCGCTGGCGTACAGCGTCCAGACATCCTCCTTCACGGCGGCCCCGTGGGTATCCACTTTGAGGTCAGGCGCTTCATCGTAATGCCCGGCAACGTGCATCCCGGTTACGCGCGCTGGGGGCAAGCCTGCAAGGAATTGCTGGGCGTCGTAGCCATGGTTGCAGGCGTTGACATAGACATTGTTGACGTCCAGCAGCAGGTCACAATCCGCTTCTTCGAGCACCGCCTGGATGAAGTCGAGTTCGCTCATCGCCTGATACGGCGCGGCGTAGTAGCTGATGTTCTCCACGGCAATACGCCGCTCCAGCTGCTCCTGAGCCTGGCGTATGCGCGCGGCCACATGGTGTACGGCTTCATCGGTGAACGGGATGGGCATCAGGTCGTACAGGTGCCCGTCATCACTGCAGTAGCTCAGGTGCTCGCTGTACAGTCGCACCTGGTATCGATCGAGAAACTGCCGGGTCTGCTCAAGGAAATGGCGGTCCAGCGGGGCACTGCCACCCAGCGATAAAGACAACCCATGACAGGTGACAGCAAAGCGCTCCGCCAACTGGGCCAAGCCCTTGCCATAGGCGCCGCCCACGGCAATCCAGTTTTCCGGCGCACACTCGAGAAAGTCCACTGCACCCGCCTCCATGGCCAGCAGTTCCGGCAACAGGCCGCGACGCAAGCCTAGCCCGATGTTCAACATCGCAGGAAACATAAAAGTTCTCCAACAAGCACAACGCCCCACCTGGCCAGCAGGAGGAGCGTTGTGGCGTTTCATGGGGTAGAACGTCAGGGCTTGCCGGTCAGGTGGCTGAACAAGCCATCAGGCATGGCTTTGCCATTGGCCTGATAAATCGCCTTGAGGTGATCGGCCGCTTCCTGCTCGGAGATGAAACCGTCATGGTTGCGGTCGATCGTGTCGAAATCACGGGCACGGTCCTTGGCCACCGCCAGAAACTCATCGCGCGAGACCTTGCCATCGTGATTGCTGTCGGTTTTGGCGAACGAGGCGTCACCGCACTTGCCTTCACCACACTTGCCCTCAGCCCCGGCCTTGGCGCCGGCGCCGCACTTACCCTCACCGCACTTGCCTTCGCTTTGGGAAGCCTTGCCGCTCCCCCCGCACTTGCCTTCACCACACTTGCCCTCGCCGGCCACTTTGGCCGAGGCCAGTTGGTAACCTTGAGCCAGCGGCTCGACGGCGAACGCACTGTTGCTCAATGCCATGCTGCCGATCAGGGCGGCGCCGAGCAGGCCGAGGGTGTTTTTTGCTTGAGTCATGATGCAGCTCCACTGGGGTTGGAAAGTGGAGCCATTAGGCCGTTGCGGTTTGTCGTGGATGTATCGTGCCAGGCGCACTTTTGTATGGCAGTAGGTCTGCAGCACAGGCAGATACAGTGCGATACACACCACCCGGCAACGGGCCCCAAGTTGCCTTGGGGCCATGAGGCATGATCAGTCTTCCAGCGGTTTGGGCGGGGCCGCTGGCTTGGCGGGCTTGGCCGGCTTGCTGTCCTTGTCCTTGGCTTGCGGGGCCGCCGCTACGGGCTCGGGCGCCGCCACCGCCTTTTCGCTGGCAGGCAGTTCATCGACCGCTTTGAGGATCACCTGTGGGTCGATGGCCTCGCCGGTGTCGTCGTCCTTGAGCATGTGCCGCTCACCATCCTTGCCCACCAGGATCACCTTGGTACCCTTGCTCGCACCCAGCTTCAGTTCCCGAATCAGGGCCATTGTGGTCTGCTGCTCGAGGTTCTTATCCTCTCGCTTGCCCATCATGTTGGCGACGCTGTACAGGACAAGGTTGCGCTCCTTGAACGCTGCCTGGGTGGCCGGGTCCTCGAGCGCTTTGTTCAGCCCTCGCAACGTTGGGTCGGCACTGCTGGGAGCGATAACCACCAATGGTCTGGCCTTGCCCAGTTCCTTGGCTAGAGGCGCATCACTGTCTGCGGCAAACAGGGGGCCGGCAACAGCAAGCAAGGTTGCGAGGGTCAGTGACCGGACAAGCATGCGTATCTCCTTATTGTCTCGATAAACCAATGACTACAGATCACGGAGAAAAATCCGACAGGGAGCCTAAACCACTTCATTCCAGAACGGGGTGTGTAAAAGTAACTGTCGATTTCCGAGCCACCTGAAGCCAAGACTACGGCGCTGGTACAAACCACATTCAGCTTGATTGAGCATAGCCCAAAGCCGCTTTGGCAGGGCCGAGCAAGCCCTTACCCTGAGCGCATGTCAACGTACATCGATCGATGGCCCCTTGGGTCCCATTTCCATCGCTTGAATCGTCATATCCAGCATCAGCCCTCTGCGTGCAGCGCGCTGAGCATCACGAATGGCATCCGCCTGGTCGATCCTGGCCCCTTCGCTCAGCGCTTCGTCGTCAAGCACGGCTTCAAGCTGCCTTCTGAACGGCAGGTCGACCGCAGCGAATCGCTCAGGATGGGAACGCTCCAGGTGCGCCTGCCAAAATTCACGGTCAACCATGGAGCGGGCAATCTCTTCCGGCGTTTCTGCATCCCGCACCGCAGCCTCTGCCTCTGCAAGGTCCGCCTCCAGGACGCCTGAGATCGCAAGAAAGCTCATTTCTCCCACCTGCAATGGCAGGTCGAGACGCTCCCTCAGCCCGATCCTGAAAGCCAACCCCACCTCGCTTCCTTCCAGCGTCCTGCCATGCTGTAGCGCCCATCGGGTAGCGAACATGTCGACTGCATCCTGGCGCCATAAACGTCTGCCCAGGTCTAGCAAAGCGCGTTCGCTTTCTCCCTGAGCCGCGTGCTCAACCTGCCAAACCAGCAAATTCAGTTCAAGGTTGCTCAAGCACCAGGTTGCACCGTCCTGGCACCCCCACTCATCATTGGCCACTGACAGCAGGTTCTGCCGCAGCTCTGGCGTAATGGCCATCGCTTGCAATACCGCCATTACCCGATTGCCCAGTGCACGCGCATTGACACGAAAGTCTTCGGACAGCAACAACTGGCGAAGCACACGGAAAAAACGCTCGGCGTCCTGCCCTGAATCCAGCGAGTCCCAGGCAGCAAGCATCAGGCCGCGATGCTCCGGGGCCACGGCATCCCCCCAGACTTCACGCGCGTGCTGCAGGCGCAGAAGCACTTGCTCCTCGTCGAGGGCAGGATCGTCGCTGCTCAGCGAAGCCTGCAAGCGTAACGTCTGGGCCTCGCCCAAGGGGTTCGCATTCAAGCGAAACCGCCGCCGATGCCACAGGGGCAACTGGTAGAAACCCTCCGGAATGTGCCTGATCCGGTTATCCCGCAAGTCAACGGATACCAACTGAGCGTTGTCGAACACGCCCAGTGGAAACTGCGAGATCTGTGTGTCGCGCAAGTTCAGCCAACGCAATTCAGCCAAACCTGCCAACGTGAACCGGCTCCCCAGCGGGTTGTGGGACAGGTCGAGAGACTGCAGGTTCGTGCAACTGGCCAATGTGGCGGTTTGTGCAATGTTCAGGACGATCCGGTTGTTGGTCAGGCTCAGATGCCGCAGCTGCGCTATCTGCAGCAACGGCTGCGGAAGGCGCGTCAACAGGTTCCCTCCCAGATCGAGGGTTTGCAGGTTAGGGAAAGCCAGCAATAGGCTGCTGGGCACCTCCAGAAGGTCAAGGTGCAGCAGCGACAGGCTGGTCACACCTCTGAAGCTGACCTGTGGGGGGATGTTGGGCAAGCCGCTCGATCTGAAATTGCAGAACATGACGTGGAGGTTTTCCTGTGCATTGATTTGCAGTTCCCCCACGCCGACTGACCGCCGCCAGCAATTGAACAACGTCTGGCGTAGAGCCTCTCGATCTTCCCTGACATCGCCCTGCCCTCGTGCCACCCAGGTATTCAGTGTGATGCGCAGGATGGCGAACTCATTGCGAAGGTCCGCCAGTACGTGTTCAATCTGCTGCCCTGAACGCCTGGCGTCATCGGCGAAGGTCTCGACCTGCTCATCACTCAACCACGGAAAGAGATCGCGCAGCGTTGCCCTCAGGGCACTCCCCCTTGATGCAAACCCCCCTACTCCGCCACCACCCAGCGGGTAGCCAATACGTCCATCGGCCAAGCGCATGGGCCCTCGGACAGCACCTGGGCGTACCGCGCCAAGCAAACGACTGATTTCATCACGATGGCGTGCCGCTTCGCGCGCCAGTATCACCCTGAGGTTGTGCGCAAATGGATCGCCGATCCCCATCGCCGCCCTCTGCGCTTCGGTATAGGCTGGCGCCATGACGTCGAACAACTCACCTGCCTCACCCAGCGCCGTGCCCTGGCTGCCATGCAGTTGAAACGTACCGTTCACGTGCACCAGATCGAACGCCCGCTGCCCTTGCTCGGTCTTCGCCAGCATCGGCCCGCCCAGGCAACCTTCGTACAGACGCCAGCACACACCTTGTTCACCACCGGGTACATACCGCAGCAAGCCCAAGGCCACCCGTGCCAGGTCTGCGTGCTGCGGGGTATCAAGGTACAACGCTTCAAATACCCGAGCCTGGCGGGCAGCCAGCACACTGCCCCTTGCCGCTTCGGCGAGCCCCAGTGCAACCCTGCCGCTGGACCGCAGCCGCATGCGATCCACGCTGCTGGCGGCCTGTACCAATGCTTGCGCGGTGCGCGCGCTCAGCCCCGGGAACACCCGGCGCAGCGCCGCGCTGCCAGGGGTGTCGCTGGGCTGCAAGGCTTCGAAAAGGTGCTGCAGCAGTGTTCGGCGCTGCGTCCATGCCAACGTGGCCAGTGCCTGATCTGTCAGGCCACTCGCGCCTGGCAGGCGCCGAGCGTGATCGAGCACTGTTGTATCTGCTACCGGCTCGCCGCTGCGCAGACGGCCAATCATGCTGCGGATGCGTTGATCAAGCCTGACTCGCTCCACACTGTCGATCATCCCGGGGCTCGGTGCCTGGGCGTGTACATGCAGGCCACGCAGGTCGTCGCCATCAAGGCCATGGAACAGCAGAACCTCATCGATCTGTTCGTCATTCAGCCCATTGAAGGGTTCGCCCAAACGCCGGAACATGCGGTATTTGTCGGTCCACCGAGCCGGTTGCTCGCTCCACAACCGCCAGGCACCTGCGCCATTGTGGCGCAGCAACGGCCCGTGGCCGTCGACCGGATACAACTGCCATTGATCATCACCCGCCTCTGCCACGCGATAGTGATGCCCGTCCATTTCAATCCAGGCCCGCCCGTCCTGACGCCGAATACCCAAGGCATCCCGGCTCGAGGCCGCAACGGGGGCCTGGCTTTGAAACAGGGTCAAGTCGTGTTGCCAAAGTTTCTCAGTGCCGTCCTCCAGCCGGGCCGGCACCATGGCATCGACCTTCGCAGAGCGTGCCCAAACCCGTCGAGCGGCACCCACCCCGGCGACTGTGGTCGCCAGCACGGCAAGGTCTGTCGCCACGTGGGTCAAATGGTCGAGCGCCTCCTGACGATCGCCTTGCTGCCAGGCCTCGGCGCCATGGTAGACCTCACCCAGCAGTTCGCAGGCCGTCACGGCCAGCAGCGCCAGGCCAACCCCGGGCACAAAGAAACTGGCCAGGTTGAGCAGCGCCCATCCTTCGGCTGCAAGGCGCAGGTCATGCTGGCGCTGAACCTCACGATCCAGCCTGGCCACAGGCACCGCGATCATCGCCGCATCGTCCTTGATCTGGTGGATACGTGCCTGTGCCAGGCTGATGAACAACGGCTGCGGGTAAGCCTGCAAGCGCGGTTCGAGATCGCGAAAAGCCCAGCCCGGCAGGCCATCGAAGCGCTCCGCGACCTGGGCGAAAAAAGCCTGGCTGTCGCGCCGCAGCACGAAGCGGCTGAAAAAACGCTGGTAGGCCTTGTCTCGCAAGCAACGGCCCAGTTCGCGATTAAGTTTGTCGAGGCTCTCGAACGCGCGCCAGGGCGAAAAAGGGTCTCCAGGCACGTAAAGCAACACCCGACGCGTCGTGTTGAACAAAACGCCCTGCTCAACCACTACGAACACGGTCACCTGCTCAATCTGGCAACCCAGCAATTTCAGTTGCCTGGCCTGCACAAGGTCGCCCGCCATGCGCGGCAGTTTTCCCTTCTCGCACACAGCTACCATCACATTGAGTTCGCTGGCATCCAGCCTTCCCTCTTGCCTGGCTTTGTAGGCGTCCACAAGCATGGTGTAGCGCGTGGCATCGACAAGCTGCGATACCAGGCGCTCGGCACTGCCAGAGGGCGTGAGGATGGCATCCAGATGACGTTGATAGCGCTCACCCAGGTCCAGCTCACGACACAGTCCGGCAAACTCGATGCTCGTAGGGGGTTTGACCGTGCCGTGGCGTGGAAGCAGCAGGCGGTTACCGCGCGGCTGGCCACCTTCCTGCGCCTGCGCGGCCGTGAAGTTGCGCAATGCGACTTCGAGCAGCGGCTTTTCTTCATAGACCACGGTAGTCAGGTGCGCGCCCACCGGCTGACTGTTGATCACAGCTTCCCGGCGGCCCTCCAGAAACCTGAGCGAGTACGGGTTACGGCCAAGTCCATAACGCTCGTCGAGGGCTTTCCCCAGGGCTGATGCGACGAAACTGTCGAGGCCCTCGATACCTCGCAGCACCGTGTTCACTTGCTCACAGCAGCGAAGGCTGTTTGACAATGCCCTGCCGATCTCAGGCAGTTGCTCAGCAGGTGCATGACGCAACCAGGGTGGCAGGCGCCTGCCGATGATGCCGTCCTGAAAGGCATCGATGGCGGCCTGCGCATCTGACGGCAAAGGGGTGTCCATAGCGGGGGCCTCTTCATGAAAAGAGGCCAGACTAAATTGCCTGCTCCCCGCCAGGCGCTATATAGCTAATGCCTGCGGCCCGACAACCGGCGACCCGCTAACTGAGCACACGCTGCACCGTATTCCGGTCCAACGCCTCCAGCGTCAACTGCAGCAATACCGCATGCTCGCGTTGCTGATTGCGGATCTGCAGCCGTGCGATTTCCTCGTCCCGATTCCCCAACGCCATCAGCCGTTCCAGCTCAGCGTGCATGGATTGGGGCACTTGCAAGCGAACCGCGCAGACCTTGCGCAAGTAATCCTGCCAGAACCACTGGCGGGACAGGTAATCCGCAATGCCCTCCCGGGTCTGTCGCGCCAGAACCCTTTCACGGGCCAGGAGAAGGTCCTGGTTACTCAAGGCAGGGATACCTGCATAGAGCATTTCATCGGGTTGGCCAGGCAAGTCCAGAGACGTGCGCAAGCCGATTCGATAGGCCAAGGCGAATTCGATCGATTCAGCGCTCGCCCCCACCCGATGAGCATGTTCAGCGGCAATTTGCTCAAGCACCGCCAACCGCCACATCCGGGCACCGAGCTTCAGCAAGGCCCGTTCAGGCCGGGCAGATCCGCTGTGCCTCGTGCGCCATATCATCACTCGCAGTTCCAGGTTGGCGAAACGCGCGGTGGCGTTATCCTGGCAACCGGTCGCCGCAGCGTGCTCTAACAGCTCCAGCCTGAGGGCATCATGCTCAGACATCGCCTGGAACATGTCGAACACACGGGCCGCGAGCGCAGATGCAGTCGATGAGAAGCTGAAGGCGCCCGATTCCGTCAGCATCGACAGGGTATTGAAGAACGCTTCCGATTGCTCCTCTGCCTCCAGATGGGCCCACAGTGCAGCCATTTCATCTCGACGCTCGCCAGGCAACGCATCCAGGATGCGCAACCGGTAAGGCACGCGACTGCCCTCAAGCAAATGCCAGGTTGAAAACCCGTCCTGCGCGGCCCCCAGTCGATTGCCAGAAAGCTCGACCCTGCCCGAGCGCCACAGCTGCGATTGATGAAAACCCTCGGGCAGTCCAGAAATACGGTTGTCGCTGAGGTTCAGGGTGTGCAGTTCTGGCGCGTCCATCAGCCCGTAGGGGCACTCGGGTAACTGGGTGTTCGACAGGTAGAGGGCATTCAGCTCCGTCATTGCCTGGACGGAAAATGCCCTGCGCAGCGGGTTGTCTGAAAGGTTCAGGTACACCAGGGACCGGCAATCTGCCAGGACCAACGCCTGGCCTTGGTCGAGGGCGATCTGGTTACCAGACAAGTCGAGCACCTCCAGTTTCTGGACAAGCATCAGCGGCAATGGCAAACGCGTGAGTCGGCAATGGGTGATTTCCAGGTTGCGCAAGTTGGGAAACGCCCGCAGAAACTCATCCGGAACGTGCTCCACGCGCATGGCGCGCAAGGCCAGGATCGAGACGTGGGGAAAGCCCACTTGCGCGGGCAGGGCCGGCAGATGGCGCAAGCGGCTGATGGTCTGGGTCAGCATGAAGCGCCCGTCGTCCAGTGCTGCTTGCCCTTGCAGTTCCGGCACAAGACAGCGCCAGCAGTTGATCAGCCCCTTTCTGAACTCACGCCGGGCGGGCAGTTCTGATGACAGCAAGGCACTGCGCGCCCACTGGGTCAAGTGTCTCTTGAGCACCCCATATTGCTGCTCCAGCATAGATAACCTGGCCTGTGCGTCACTTGAGGCCAACCAGCGTCCGATCTGTTCGTCGCTAAAGGCCGGGTACAGGTCTCGCAACCGGGCCTGAAGCGCCCTTGGCCTGTTTAGCCCTAACGCCCCCCATAGCCTGCCACCGGCCATGGGGTAACCAATCCGGCCATCAGCAAGACGTTGCGGCGCGAGAAACGAGCCGCTCGGCTGTTCCAGCCTGAGCAGGTTCACCACGGTCTGGCGTTGGTCGAAAGCCACATTGGTCAGCGCCTGGCGCAGCGCAGGCACAAAGGGCTGGCCTTGGCCGATGGCCGCTTGCGATGCGTCGTCATAGGCTGCTGCCAAGGTCTCGAACAACTCGCCCCTCTCACCGGCAACCGTGTGCGTTCGGGTACGCAGGCGGAACAGCCCATGACGATGAAGCAGGTCAAATGTCTGCCCCGATCCCTCGACCGTCAATAACGGCTCGCTGGCATCACCGTCGTACAATCGCCACCCCGGCCCGTCAGCCCCCGGCACATGCACCAGCAGATTCAGGACCACACGCGCCAGGTCGAGGTTTTGCGGCGTATCGATGCACAGCGCCTCGTATACCCGCGCCATTCGAATCCGCGCAACCTGCAACCTTGCTGCCTCGGCCATCAGCAACGGCACACGCCCCGTCGCGCGCAAAAGCTGCAGGTCATCCTCGCTGGCATCGCGCAGCACCTCATCCGCGGCCAAACGGTGCAGGCTGGCAAAATTCTGTCGTAAGAGGCGGCCCGTTTCCGTGTCGGGATTCTGCTCTTCGTACAACGCCCGAAGCAGTTCTCGTCGCCCGGCCCAAGCCACCTCGGCCAACGCTGCTCCGTCCTTGCCGGCGGCCTGTGGAAGGTGCATGACCCGCTCCAGCAGTTGCGGGTCTGCGGTTATACCGCCCTCGCGCAACTGGTTGACCAACGTACCAATCCTGCCAGCGAGCCGCACGCGTGTGACGGTGTCGAGCAGCGCGGCCTCCGGCGGTCGGCCATACACATGCCATGCCCGCAGATGCTGATCATCCAGGCCATGAATCGCCAGCGACCGGTCGATCTGCGCGTCGTCGAGGTCGCCGAATGGCCCGCCCAGGCGGCGGAACAACTGGCGTGTGTCGCCCCACTCGGCGGGCTGCTCGTACCACAGCCGCCATGCACCGGCCCCATTGTGACGCAGTGGCGGCGCATAGCCCTGATAAGGGAGCAGTTGCCACTGTTCATCGTCGTTGTGCCAGGTCATCTCATACCAGTGCCCGTCCATGCTGATCCAGCGGCGCTCGCCCAGGCGGTGCATACCCTCCATGTCCGGCACCGCCGTGTCTGGCGGGCTTTCGCAGCGATAGGGGCCGAGGTCTGCGTTCCACAGTTTTTCCTCACCGTTTTCCAGCTGCGCCGGTACCAGGTTGTCCACCACACTCCAGGCGCGTCGGGCCGTGGCGACTACGGCAACGGTTGCCCCGACAGCCAGCAGTCCTTTGCCTACATTCAGCAGGTGCGCCAGTGCCGCATTGCGTTCGTTGCCCTGCCAATCCCCTACAGCCTGGAACGTCTGCTCAAGCAGCTCCCAGGCCATCACCCCCAACAACACCGCGCCGATGCCCGGAACGAAAAACCCTGCAACACGCAACAGGGTCCAGCCTTCAGCACGCAAACGGCGGGCGTGTTCGGCCTGGACCTCGCGATCAAGCAAGGCCACGGGCGGGGCGATGACCGCAGCATCGTCCTTGATCCGCGCAATCCAGTCGTCAGCAAGGTGTTCGAACAATGGCAGGCGATAGGCAAAGGTCTGCTCATCGAGGTCGCGGGTTGCCCAGCCGGGCACATCATCGAGGCGCTCACTGACGGCCGAGAAGAATCGCTGGCTATCGCGTCGGCGCACGAAGCGGTTGAAGAAGCGCCGGTAGTCATCTTCGCGCAGGCGTTTGCCAAGCACCCGGCGGGCATAATCTTCCAGGTCGCTGCGCACGCTCCAGGGGCCGTGCGGGTCACCCGGTACATAGACCAACACGCGCTTGCTGGTGTTGAACAACAGGCCCGCGTCGATCACGTCCAGCACGACGATCTGCTGCAAGCGGCAACCGAACACCGCCAACTGCCGCACGCGAACCGATGCGCCTTCGAGCTTGCCGAGCGTGTCCTTGGTGCAGAGCGCCACCACCCACTGCAGTTCGTCTGCGCTCAATACGCCCTGCGCCCTGGCCTGCAGGGCATCCACCAGCATGCTGTAGCGTTGCCGTCGCGTCAGCAACCCCCTGACTTCAGGCTGGAGTACCGAATCCAGATGCGCCTGGTATTTCTGCCCAAGATCCAGCGCTCGACACAGCCTGGCGAAGCCCGGTGCAGACAGTTCACTACGCCTTGCGCCGCGCACATCGACCAGGCAATTGCCCTGTGGCTGGTCGCGCTGCTGTTCTGCGGTGAAATTGCTCAAAGCGGCCTCGAGCAGAGGGATGTCGTAGTAATCGCTGCCGACAACCGGAAGCCGACTGGTTACATAATGGATCGTGGGCGAGGTAAAGGTGTACCACTGGCGAAAGTACAGGCGATCGACGTCAAGGTCGCCGTGGGCACCGAGCGCTTGCTGCAGCAAGGGCTGGGTAAATGCATTCAGGTTGCGTAGCCGCGCCAGCGCTGACACCAAGCCTGCGCGGCAGGCCAGCAGTTCAGGCAGCGCCTCGCTCAGCAGGGTGAATTCGGCCACGCTCAGCCGCTTCATCCAGGCCGGCAGCCGCTGTGCAATGTAGTGGTCCTGGCATGCTTGGGCCATGGCAAGGGTATCGACCGCAGCCGATGGTTGACGGCTATTGTTCTGCATCTCTGCCTCCGCGACGACATGGAGGTCCGAGTCTGAAGACTGTAGCGTCAGGCTGACGCCTAGCTATCTACCACCCGCTCAGAACAGCAGTAACTGATGGTCGGTAAGACGCGCGAAATCATCGCCGACAAAGGGCAGGATGGCGTCGGCCACCGGCAGTAGCTGACGGCTGATGTAGTGATCGTAATCGATCGGTGCCTGCAGGTTTTCCAGCGGCTCAGGGCCGGCGGTGGTGATCACGTAACTGATCCAGCCCCCACGCTGGTACTGCAGAGGGCGCTGCAGACGCTTGTTGTAGTCGTCGGCAAGGCGTGCGGCACGCACATGCGGCGGCACGTTGCGCTGGTAATCGGCCAGCGGGCGACGCAGGCGCTTGCGATAAACCAGCAGTTCGTCCTGCTCGCCCGCCAACGTGCGCCGTACATACTCGCGGACATAATCACGGTAGGGCTCGCTGCGGAACACACGGCCGTAGAGTTCCTGCTGGAACTGCCGGGCCAGCGGTGACCAGTCGGTGCGCACCGATTCCAGGCCCTTGTAAACCATCTCTTGCGAACCATCGGCCCGCTGCACCAGGCCGGCATAACGCTTTTTACTGCCTTCATCGGTACCGCGGATGGTGGGCATCAGGAAGCGTCGGTAATGCACCTCGAACTGCAGTTCGAGGGCGCTCTGCAGGTTCATGGTCTCGTGCAGATGGGCTTGCCACCATTGGTTGACCTTTGCCACCAGCTCGCGGCCGATGCGCGCCGCGTCTGCCTCGGCGTGGGCACCCTTGAGCCAGACAAAGGTGGAGTCGGTGTCACCGTAGATCACATCGTAGCCACACGCCTCGATCAGGGACCTGGTCTGGCGCATGATCTGGTGGCCGCGCATGGTGATCGAGGACGCCAGGCGCGGGTCGAAGAAACGGCAACCGCTGGAACCAAGCACGCCATAAAAGGCATTCATGATGATTTTCAAGGCCTGTGACAGCGGCGCATTGCCCTCGCGCTTGGCCGCTTCCCTGCCCTGCCACACCCGTTCGACGATGGCTGGCAGGCAGTGCTGTGTGCGTGAAAAACGCCCACCGCGAAAACCCTCGACCGAATGTGCGTCGTCAGGCAGACGCAGGCCTTCGATCAGCCCGACCGGGTCGATGAGAAAGGTCCGGATGATCGATGGGTACAGGCTCTTGTAGTCCAGCACCAGCACCGAGTCGTAAAGCCCTGGCCGCGAATCCATGACAAACCCGCCGGGGCTGGCTTCGTCAGGGCGGCTGCCAAGGCTGGGCGCGACAAAGCCAAGGCGGTGCATCTGTGGAATGTACAAGTGACAGAACGCAGCTACCGACCCACCGCTGCGGTCCACGGCCAATCCCGTCACCGAGGCACGTTCGAGCAGGAAGTCGAGCAGCCGGGTATGGGCGAAAATGCGCGTGACCAGTTCGCAGTCCTTCAGGTTATAGCGCGCCAGGGCCGGTTTGTCTTCGGCGAAGCGACGATTGATTTCGTCCATGCGTTGGTACGGTGTGTCGATGGCCTTGCCTTCACCCAGCAGGGTCTGGGCAACGTTCTCCAGGCTGAACGAGGCAAAGCTCCAAGTGGCCGAACGCAACGCCTCGATGCCATCGATCAGCAGCCGCCCCGGCGCATCGGCGAAGACATGGCCGCCACCGGCATGGCTGCGCAGGGTCATGACCGCACCGTTGCGCCCCAGCGTCAGTGGCACCTGCAACGACTTGGCATGCTCATGCAGCAGGCGCAGGTCGAACTGCACCAGGTTCCAGCCAATGATCGCGTCCGGGTCATGCCTGGCCATCCACTGGTTGAGCCGGGTAATCAAGGCGGCGCGATCGGCGCAATACTCCAGGTCGAAGTCAAGCCCGGTGGCATCGCCGTTGGCCGGGCCGAGCATGTACACCTGGCGCTGACCACAGCCCTCCAGCGCGATGCTGTACAGCTCGCCACGCTCGCTGGTCTCGATGTCCAGCGACACCAGGCGCAGCGCCGGGCGATAGCCTGGCTGCGGCTTGAGCTGGGCGTCCCGGTAAACGCCCTGCGCATCCGGCTGACCAGTGAACTGCACCGGCGCCGTGATGAAGCGCTCCATGAGGTAACGCTCCGGCGGGCGGATATCGGCCTCGAACACGTCGATACCGGCCGTGCGCAGACGCTGCTCCAGTTGCATCAACTGGCGATGCTGGCGGGCATACAGGCCGAGCATCGGGCGATGCTCGAAGTCCTTCAGGCGCAGTGGCTTGAGCTTGGTCCCGGGTTCGTTGGCCAGCAGCACACGGGCGTGCTCGGCATGCGCCTGAGGAATGAAAGCCACCGACTCCTGCGCCGCCAGCCGCAACAGCCGCGGCCCGGCATCGGTGGCCAGCCAGAACTCCACGCAGGTGCCTTCCGGCGTGTCGTGCCAGTGCCGGGTCAGGACAAAACCCTGCTGCAACTCCACTGCGTCGACCTCTGGATTGTCTGTAGAGGGCGTTATTCTACCTGTGTCGTGCGTGGCATGAGTGTTTTAGCGCCTCCCCGCCACAAAACCGCTCCCCCGCCCAGCCACGGCCAGCAGCCAGGCCAAGGCGATCAACCCCAGCACCACCCCGCCAAACCACGCCACGCCGGCCCCAGCCAGCAGCAATCCGCCAATGATTCCGCCCAGGGCAATGGCGCAGTTCCACACCGTCACCAGCATCGACTGCGCCACATCACCACCCTGGCCTGCGGCGTCGGCGCACGCTGTCTGCAGCAGGGTCGGGGCGCCGCCATAGGTCATTCCCCACAAGGCGATGCTCAGGTACACAAGCCACGACGATGCCTGCCCCAATGCCAGCGTGGCCAAGGCAAAACCGGCCAGGCTCAGCAACACCAGCTTGCGCAGGTGCCGGTCGACCAGCAGCCCTACCAGGCCGATCCCGGCCAGCGCCGACAGACCAAACACCATCAGCACCGGGCCAATGTCCGCAGCCATGCCAGCCGCCGCCAGCAACGGCACGATATAGGTGTAGAGGATGTTATGGCCAAGGATCCAGGTGAGGATCACCAGCAATACGATCAACACCCCTGGCGTGCGCAATACCTGCATGGCCGCCGGGCGCTTGCCGGCAGCCTGCCCCGGGTAGTCCGGCACGGATCGCAACACCCATACCACCAGCAGCGACGCCACCAGCGTGACGACCACGAACGTCGCGCGCCAGCCCAACCCTGCTCCCAGCCAGGTCGCAATCGGCAAGCCGAGCGACAAGGCAATCGGCTGCCCGAGCATGGCCAGCGCCATGGCCCGGCCCTGCAACGGTACCGGCACCATGCGCCGGGCATGGCCAGCGATCAGGCCCCATGCCAGGCCGGCCGCAGCCCCCGTGAAAAAGCGCAGCACCAGGGTCAGCGTGTTGGAGTCCGACAAGGCCGTCAGCCCGTTGAACAGCACGAAGCCGATGATCGCCAGCAACAGCGCCCGGCGCCGATACCAGCCTTGGGTCAACGTCACCAACGGGATGGCGGTCAGTAACGAGCCCAAGGCATACGCCGTGACCCATTGCCCAGCCATGGCCTGGCTGATGTGCATGCCATCGGCGATCTGGTCGAGCAAACCCGCCGGCAAGGTTTCGCTGAGGATGGCGATGAAACCGGTCATGGCCAGCGCCAGCAGCCCGCCAATGGGCAGACGTTCGTTGCTGGCAGCCAGCAACGGTGCGGAAGATGTCTGGGACATTGCAAATGCCTTGAGTGAGAAACGAGGCGAACAGTCTGCAAGACCAGGCCATTGCGGAAAAAGACGGTTACAATGCCGCTCACCCAGGACAACAGCGTCCGCAATCAGGAGTGGGACATGGACAGCCTCAGCGGCTTCGTGGTCTTCAATCGGGTGGCCGAAACCCGCAGCTTCGTTGCCGCCAGCCAGTCACTGGGGATCAGTGCCTCGGCAGTGGGCAAGCGCGTGGCGCGCCTGGAAAGCCGCCTGGGCGTGCGCCTGTTCCACCGCAGCACACGCAGCATCACCCTCACCGCCGAGGGCACGATGTTCCTCGAACGCAGCCGGCGCATCCTTGCCGAAATCGAAGCCACCGAGCAGGAGCTGTCGCAGGCCAGCGAAACGCCGCGCGGGCGCCTGCGGGTGAGCATGCCGCAGGTGACCAGACTGGTAATGCCGGCACTGGCCGAGTTCATGGCACTGTACCCACAGGTTGAACTGGACCTGGACTTCTCCGACCGCATGGTGGATATCGTTGGCGAAGGCTTCGATGTGGTGATGCGCGGCGGGCAGCCGGTGGATTCCCGGCTCAGCGCCAAATTCCTCGGGCACTTTCAGCATCGCCTGGTAGCCTCGCCCGAGTACCTGCGCGAACGCGGCACACCGTTGCACCCACGCGACCTGGCAGCGCATACCTGCCTGCATTATCGCTTCCCCAGCAACGGCAAGCTGGAAACCTGGCCGCTGCGCCAGGAGCATCCCGAGCAAGCCTATGACATCCCCATCTCGATGGTCTGCAACCACGTCGAAACACGCGTCTGCTTTGCCTTGAACCACCGCGGCATTACCTGTCTGCCGGACTTCAACGTAGGTCGCGAGCTGGCCAATGGCTCACTGGTCAGTGTCCTCGACGACTTCATGGAACGGCGCGGCAGCTTCTATCTGCTGTGGCCGTCCGGGCGGCAGATGCCGCCAAAGTTGCGGGTATTCATCGACTTCATGCTCGCTCGGGTATTCAACCGTACAGGTAGTTGATGTCCTTGTAGGCCAGCGGCGGTACCTGGCCGAGCAGGAAGTCACGCAGCTTGTGCATTTGCCGCGCTTTTGGGCTGGCCTTGAGCCAGGTCATGTAGTAACCGTCGCCGGTGGCCACGGCATGCTTGAAAGGCGTGACCAGGCGCCCGGCGGCCAGGTCGGTGCTGGCCAGTACCAGATCGACCACTGAAATGCCTAAGCCCTGCTGGGCGGCCGATATGCCTTGGTCGAGGGTATCGAACACCTGCCCCTGGTCGATGCTGATGTCCAGCGCATCCATTCGCGCCAGCCAACGCCGCCAGTCACGCCGGTCGGGTGACGGGTGCAGGAACTCGCATCGGGGCAGGTCGGACAGTTGCGGTTGTGCCTGCGTCATGTAATCCGGATGACATACCGGAATAAGCCATTCATCGAACAGCTTGAAACTCTCGATATCGGCGGGAAATCGCCCGCTGGCCAGGAGAATGGCGCAGTCGTAGGGCTCGGAATAGAAGTCCACGCTGTCGATATCCATCCACACACTGGACAGCTGCACGCTGCAGTTGTCCTCGACCTTCTTGAACGCATCCAGCGCCCGCAGCAGCCAGCGCACCGTGAGCGTGGACGGCGCCTTCAGGCGCAGGCCGTAGCGATCCTGACGCAGCAGTGCGCAGGCATTTTCGATGATCTTGAAGCCTACCTTCAGCTCTTGCGCCAGCAGGCGGCCGTGCTCGGTCAGGCTCAGCTTCGGGCCCCGACGTTCGAACAGGTCGCAGCCAAACAGGGCTTCGAGGGTCTTGATGTGGTGGCTGACGGCGCCCTGGGTCAGGGCCAGCTCCTCAGCAGCGCGGGTGAAAGAGCCATAGCGAGAGGCCACCTCGAAGGCACGCAGCGCGTGCAAGGCCTGAATTCGTTCCGACATGGCGGCGTCCCGAGCATGAGTAAGACTAATAGTAGGTCATAACTCCACGCGTTTTACAACGACAGGAGCGTCTCGGAAAATGCCGGTAAATAACAAACATAACCAAGATCCTGCCTGCATGTGACTGGAACGTTCACTTAAATCAACGCCTGGGGAAATCATGTTTACGGGATATGGAAATTGCTATCGCCTGGATGCGCTGGAGCTCGCCGCTGAACATGGACACACCATGCAACACTGGACGTTCAAAACCATAGAACACTTTCGCAGTATTCTCGCCAACCCCGAATTCCCCTGTCTGTTCGGCCGCAAGGCGGTAAACGGCGAAACCTGCCACATTCTCTTCGCCCGGGCCGAGCAACTGGCCGATGATATCGCACAGGGCCTGGCCAATTATGTGCGCACCGTCGCACCGATCGCACCCAAGCAGCGCATCGGCAGCCCTTTGGTGGTGTTTCTCGAAACCGCAGCCGGGAGCAGCCTGGCCGAGCAGCAGGCCTTGGCCTGGAAGGTACTGCGCGGCGTGCATGCGCGCGACCCGCACCCTTGGCCTCAGGGCATTCCGACCGATCCGGACGATACCGGCTGGTCGTTCTGCTATGCCGGCATGCCGCTGTTCATCAACATGAACTTCCCCGGCCATCAGCAGATGAAAAGCCGCAATCTGGGCCAGCACATCACCTTCGTCATCAACCCGCGGGAGAACTTCGACGAAGTGGCCAATGCCAACACCGAGAGTGGCAAGCGCATCCGCGAGCGCATTCGCGAGCGCGTGCACCACTACAACGACGGCGTTGTGCCCGACACCCTTGGCTTTTTCGGCGATACCGACAACTACGAGTGGAAGCAGTATCAACTGCAGGAGGCAGGCTCGCTCAACCCGTCACGCTGCCCGTTCCACGCCCATGCCGCACACCAGCCGACACCCGACATACTGATCGAGAACTGACCGTGAATACCGCACTCACCGCCACCTACGCCCTCACCGTGCTGCTACTGATCGCCACTCCCGGCCCGGTGGTGGCACTGATCGTCAACACTGCGGCCGCCTCCGGCTCGCGCAAGGCCATGTTCACCGCCGTCGGCACCAACTGGGCATCACTGGTGCTGATCGGCGCGGCAGCGTGGATCATCCTCACCAGTGCCGCCATCGACAAGACATGGCTCAGCACCATGAGCCTGCTGGGCTGCCTGTTCATCGGCTACATTGCCGTGGGCACGCTGAGGGACGCCCTGCAGGCACCCGCGTCAGACGCAGCGAGCGAGGCCCCCAAGGCTGGGCGCGGCGGGCTGATGCAAGGCTTCATGGTGGGCATTTCCAACCCGAAGGACATCATTTTCTTCATCGCCTTCTTCCCGCAGTTCATTCAGATCACCGAATCGTTCGGCAAGAGCATGGTGGTGCTGTCGCTGCTGTGGGTGGCCATCGATTTCGCCGTGCTCAGCCTGTACATCTTCGCCATCGGCAAGATCGCCTCGCAGCGCAGCAACCGCATCATCAGCCTGGCCTCGGGCGTCGCCCTGCTGCTGATCGCCGCCGGCGGCCTGCTGTACAACCTCAAGGAACTGGCGGCCTGAATCTGCTGCAAAGTACCTGGCTCAAGCGAAGGAGAGACCATGACCACGACTGATGCGCGCCCGTCTCCTTCGCCGCTGCAGCAGGACTACCAGCGCTTTCTCCTGCTGGGCAGTCGCCGTGCCCCCTATATGCTGCATGTGCACGAAACCGGCTACCGCTCCGGCACCATCAACACCGATGCACTTGGCTTGCGCTACAGCCATTGCGCCGGCAAGCGCTTTTCGGCGGCCGAGCACGGTGGTGCGTCGCGCATCAACCTGCTGGTCGGCGGCTCCACAGCCCTGGGCATCGGCGCCAGCTCCGACGAACACACGGTGGCCTCGCACCTGTCGCTGCTCACGGGCGAAGTCTGGCTGAGCCTGGCCGGCTGCGGGCTCAACGCCACTCAGGAATTGATGATGTTCCTGACCCACCAGCACCGCCTTGGCCAACTCGGCCATGTGGTGGTGCTCAGTGGCCTCAACAGCCTGGCCCACGAAGCCCTGTGTGAAGTCCTCGCAGGTACCAACGACCCGCAGCACGCCAAGGCCTACCAGGCCTTTCTCAACAGTTTCAGCGAAGGCATGCAGCCCTGCGCACCGCCCCGTCGGCAGTCGCTGTGGCGGCGCATCGGCCAGGCGCTGGCCCCTCCCGTGGTCACAGCCCCGGTCAGCTGGCCATTGTCCTCCCCGGAAAAACGACTGGCCCGTGCCGCCGACAACATTGGCCGCACCTTGCGCCAATGGGACCGTCTGCTTGCAGACAGCCACGCCACGCTCACCTTCATCCTGCAACCGCTGCTGCCCTGGTGCCGGGATACCCTCCCCGCCGGCGAGCAAGCCATGTTGGCCGCGCTGCAGCAACAACCGGCCAACTTCGACCGGCTGCTGGAGGGGGCATTCGACAGACAGTTGCATTCGGCATTTTTCCGCCGTATCAAAAGCCAGGCCGACCCGGTGCCCTGCTACGACATGAACTGCATGCTCGACAGCTCGCCCGTGTTCGGCGCCGACCTGTTCATCGACCGCCTGCACCTGAACGATCTGGGCAACAATGCCTTGGCCAAGGTGATCACCGCCAAGCTTGGGCTGGCCCAGGAAAAACATGCCCAGCGCAAGGTCACGCCGATCAAGCTCGTCTGACAGTTGTCGGGTGGTCTTTCGGCCACCCCCTTAGGGTGGCTAGAATACGTCGTCGTTACGATTTGCCCGAGGCGCACGTTTGACCGCCATGAACACCAAAGCCGTCCATCCGTACTTGGCCACCCATGGGGTTTTCCTGTGAGCCTTGTGCGACGCCTGCCCCCGCTGTTGGCTGCGCTGATGCCACTGGCCGCGCAAGCGCTGGAGGTACGCATCGACCCTCATGCCGACCTGCTCTACCGTCAGGCCTTGCCGCTACTGGAGCAGGCCGACAACCAGGACGACGCTGCCAGCACGCTGCGCACCGCAGTGGGCGGCGACCCTGAGCTTAGCCGCCAGGGCCAGGCCATGGCTCACACCTTGCCGACAGCGGTTGCCCTGCTGAAAAAATCGGTAGCGCTTGGCCACCCGGTCGCACAGTACCGTCTGGCGCTGTATTACATGACGTACCTGCCCGCCGCGCAAATCCCGGAGGCCGCCTGCCCGTTGCTCGAAGCCAGCCTCCAGCAGGGGTTTGCCGCACCGGCGCCTGCCATCGCCACCTGGTGCCAGCCCTACAACGTCAGCAGCGAGTACCGTACAGCGCTGGAGGCCATCCCCAGCATGGCCACCGTGTACGCCCCCTACTACCCGCAACCGGCCACGCGCCTGGCTTGCAACCGCAGCCGGCCACAAGGCCTGGAAATGCTGTGGGGGCGACAGCGCGACTACCAGGCCGAGGTGTACCGCCTGCTTGGTGACCTCGACCCACAGCAGCGCACGAGCCTGCTGCAGAAAGCCGTAGACATCAATGGCTGCGCAACGGCGCAACAGCTGCTGACCAGCCGCCCATAAGCCAGGGTCATTCGGGGCCGCTTTGCGGCCCTGTTGTCAGTTGGCCACTGAGGTTGAGGCGAACACGCCTCGACCAGCAAGATCGTTCAAGCCATCCCCTGCCCCGTCTGTCATGCTGGCCTGCCACGTAGCCGTCATGCAGCCATCATGCCCCACATCGCCCGCCAAGCCTTTCTTCACGGCGCCATTGCCATTCTCCCGTTGTCCCTGGCCGTTGCCCCTTGGGGCCTGCTGGCCGGTTCCATGGCCATCGAGGCCAACCTCAGCGCCTGGCAGGGGCAGGGGCTGTCGGCCATCGTCTTCGCCGGCGCTGCGCAGTTGGTGGCCATTGGCATGCTCAAGGGGGGTGCCAACCTGGCATCGATCCTGCTCACCACCCTGCTGCTGACCTCGCAGCACCTGCTGTATGGCCTGTCGATGCGCCCGGTACTGTCCAGCCAGCCGCTGCGCTGGCGCCTGGGCCTGGGCTTTCTGCTGACCGACGAATTCTTCGCCCTGACCAGCCAGTACGACCGGCAGCAATTCAACCGCTGGTATGCCTTGGGGGTGGGCCTGACCTTCTACATCGCCTGGAACCTGTTCACCCTGGCCGGCATACTGCTGGGCCAGAATATTCCACACCTGGACCAGTTCGGCCTGGATTTCTCCATTGTCGCCACTTTTGTCGCCCTGATCGCGCCCCTGGTGCGCAACCTGGCCACCGTGGTGTGCGTAGCCGTGTCGCTGTTCTGTTCGGTGCTGTTCAGCTACTGGCACTGGGAAACCGCCCTGGTGGTCGCAGGCCTGCTGGGCATGAGCGCCGGGTTCATCTGCCAGAAATTCGCCGGAGCCCGCGCATGACCTGGATCCTGATTTTCGCCATGGGCGCAATCGTGTTTCTCAACCGCTACGCATTCCTGGAGCCGCGCCTGCCCTTGCGCCTGAGCTCGAATGCCCGGCAGTTTCTCGGCTTTGCCGTGCCGGGCATGCTCACCGCCATCTGCGGCCCGATCATCTTCATGGCTGACCACCAGCTCAACCTGAGCGTGCTCAACCCCTACCTGCTGGGCTCCCTTGTGGCCATCGCCCTGGTGCTGTTGACCCGCAGCGTATTGCTGAGCATGCTGGTGAGCATGTTGATCTTCTTCCTTCTGCGCAGCTGGCTGACATGAGCCCGCCCTTGCGCGAGCAGACACACCTCTGGCAGGCGCCAGCCCTGGGCGACGTCGAGATGCTGCACGCTCGCTACTATCAGCAGCGCTTTGCCCCGCATGTGCACGAGGGCTATGTATTCACCGTGATCGAGTCGGGCGCCCAGCGCTTCTGGCACCGCGGCAGCGAGCACCTGGCACCGGTTGGCAGCATGGTGCTGATCAACCCCGACGAACTGCATACCGGCGCTACGGCCCATGAAGCCGGCTGGCGTTATCGCGGCTTCTATCCCGAGCACGAGCGGGTCACCGGTGTGCTTGACGAACTGGAACTGGGCCGCCACGGCATGCCCAGCTTCAAGGACAGCGTGATCCATGACCCGGCCCTGGCCATCGCTTTCAGCCAGCTGCATCAGTTGTCCGAAGCCAGCGCCAGCGCCTTGCAGCAGCAGACGGCCTGGCGCCAGGCGGTGCTGGCCCTGGTGCAGCGGCACGGGCAGTGCGCCGAGCCTTCGGCCCCTGGCCACGAACCCCTGGCCGTAGCCCGCGCCCGCGAACTGCTGGAAAGCCAACTGGCCGACCCGCCCTCACTGGAAGCCCTGGCGGCAGCAGTCAACCTGTCGCCGTTCCACTTCGCCCGGGTGTTCCGCCAGGCCACTGGACTGCCACCCCATGCCTGGCTGAAGCAACGCCGCTTGGCCCGCGCCCGCGAAATGCTGAAGCACGGCCTGGCCGCTTCGCAAGTGGCGTTCGACCTCGGCTTTGCCGACCAGAGCCATTTGAGCCGGCAGTTCAAGCAGGCCTATGGGGTGACCCCGGGGGCGTATCGGCAAGCCTGCGTTCATTCTGCTCTACGCGCGTGAAAGGGCGGCAGCGCCCTCTCGAACTTGCATCTATACGCCAGGCCCAAGCTATGTACGATTGTCGACATCTGGGCCATGTCCTTTCATGTTCCAGCGCACTGGCGCGATGAATAACATGAGCGTCATCCAGATGATGGTTGCGGGCCCCGCAAGCACGAAGACCAAACTGGCAATCAACCCTGATAAGGCATCACCTATCACGGCGGTGAAGTAATAGAGGGAAAAATTCCTGCCCACTTCATGTTCCCTCGACAGGCACTGGATGTTGGTCACGATTGCGATATCGACAAATGCACCAATGAAGCCAACCAGGAACAGAATCAACAGGAACAGCCAGTTATTGAATTGCAGCGCCACTGCTGCAGCAAAAAACAGCCCGCCATAGAGCATCCAGTAGCGCAGCACCATTGCTGCGGTTGTACGCGGATTGAAGCGCGTGTAAAGCATGCCCCCCACCACCGTGCCTGCCGCAAGCAGTGAAAACACGTATCCAACCGCCGCTTCAGAGGCGAAGTGCTCCAGCACCGATACTGGAAGGATAAAGCGAATCACCGACGTGGCGAACATCGCACAGAGTGTGGTGCAGCCAATGACAGCGAACAACGGCGCATTGCCGGCCCTCAACTGACTCACACTGCCCGCCGCATCCCTGATTATGGCGTACCCATCGAATGCCTGTTGGACACTACGCCTGGCAGGCGTCAGGGTAGCGATACAAATGGCCGACACGACAAGGCACACTGCAAAAAACAGGAAAGTCGCTTCTCGAGACAGCAGTAACACACAGGCCGAAAAGACCAGCGGCCCGAGGATCGAGGCGGCGTCCTCGATTACCTGGATACCGCTGTTCACCGTGGCTAACTCATCCTTTTCGACAAGGTCCGGAAAGTACGCGCGAAACGTGGGCACATAAAGGCATTCGAGCGCTGTCATGACCATTGCGAGGCCCACCAACGCAAGTAATACTGGCGTGAACACGCTGAACAAGGCAAAGAAGGAAAGTGCCAGCAGGCCTTTTGTCACCTCGATTGCTAACAGTGTGTGTTTCTTGTTGGCGTTATCTGCCAGCCAGCCACCCAATGGAGAAAACACCACACTTGGCAAGTAACGAAAAAAGTAAGGCGATGCCGATCAGAAGCATATCCGCATCTGTGATGGACACGATCGCCACAGCAAATGCAGCCTCGAAGGCAAATTCACCACATTTGGAAAAGCTGTAGCCCAGCGACAGCGAACGCGTTCCGGGGGTGAGGTTCAATGCCAGCATTAGCCGGTACATCCTGGCGACATCGCTCCTGAACACTCGGATTGTAGATTCATATGGGCACTCCTTTGAGCCGATTGAGATTGCCAAATATTGGCCAACTCAATCTAAGACTCGGCCAGGATTGAGCTCAACATGAAAGTTGTAACGACGTCGATGCTTTCTGCAAGCGAAAATCAGAAACCCGGAATTTTCCTACAACAACCATGCTTTGAATGCAGACCTGCCGGCATTTTCCAGACTGTGCAGTTGAGCACTTCAACAGGTCACGTTCAGATACCGAGCCCTGAATCCCTTGCACGGCACGAGCATCAACTTTAAACATGCTGTTTATAAGTAACGAGTTGTTACTGCGCCGCAAGAGCAGCCACTGGCAGCTGCCGCAACGCACCTTGCAAAGGCCGCAAGAGCCTGGCCAACCCTCTGCTACACTGACAGGGCTGAATGGAGGATCCTGCCATGTCCGAAAGAGAGCTCACCACCCTTCTGTCGTTGATGAACCAGCGCCAGGCCTGTCTGAGCAGTGCCTGCAAGGAGATTGCCGACTGGATCGACCGGCAGGGCGATGTGCCCGCCGCCGGCAAGATCCGCGCTAGCCTGAAGGCACTGGAGGCCGATGAGGCCCAGGTTCGAAAGACCCTGACGTCGCTGACCCTCGACAGACCGCTGCCGCGCTTTCGTAGCTGAAAGGCGCAGTTGAAAAAAAGGGCCGCTGAACGCGGCCCTTTGATTTGTCAGTGGTTCATGTGCATGTGATCATGCCCACCACCCGCGTCGGCGTTGAGCGCACGCACTTGCGCCTGAACGTCCAGGGTTTCCTTGGCGCCCTTGGCATCCTCGATGGTCAGGGTCAGTGGCACTTTGTCACCCTCCTTCACCTGATTGTGCAGGCCCATCAGCATGACATGCAGGCCATTCGGGTCCAGGGTCACTGCCTTGCCGGCTGGCAATTCGACAGCCTTGACCTCACGCATGCCCATCACGTCACCGTTCATGGTCATCTCGTGCACCTGCACGGTCTTGGCCACGGGCGAAGCCACGCCCACCAGCTTGCTGTCGCTGCTGGCAGTCAGGACCATGAACGCACCGGTGGACTGCTGATGCGGCACGCTGGCACGCACCCAGGCATCACTCACCGTGGTCTGGGCCATGGCCGGCAGGGCCAGCCCCATCAGTACCAGGGCAGCCAAACCGCGTTTGATCGGTTGCATCGACATTCAGCAGATCTCCATCAGGGTGACCAGATCTTCGGCGCATTCCTTGGCGTTCAGGGAATGGCCAAGGCTCAGGCGCAGGGTGCCACGTGTATCGTAGACGTAGCTGGTGGACGAGTGAGAAATGGTGTAGGTGTCACCGGCCGGAACCTTCTCGTAAAACACCTTGAATTCCTTGGCCACGGCGGCAATTTCCTCGGGGGTGCCGGTCAGCGCGGTGAACGTCGGGTCGAAGGCCTTGACGTAGGCATCGAGCACCTCGGGCGTGTCGCGCTCCGGGTCCAGGGTGATGAACACCACCTGGAACAGGTCGCGGTCGCGTCCCCTCAGCAGCTTGCGAATCTGCGCCGCCCGCGCCAGCGTGGTCGGGCAGACGGCCGGGCACTGGGTGAAGCCGAAGAAAACCATCGGCATGCTGCCGTAGAAGCTCGACAGGGTGCGCACGTTACCTTGCGGGTCTTTGAGGCTGAACTTGCGCCCGAGGATTTCGTTGCTCATGTTCTTGCCGTACTTGAACTCGAGCCCCCGGGCCGGGCTGCAGCCTGCCAGCAGGCCAAGCCCGAGAACGCCCATGCCGGCGACAACCGCACGCCGGGTCAAAAGATCATTCATGAAACCATCCTTTACAGGGAAGGTGCCGGCCCTCGGGACGGGCCGGTCGAAAAACCGGGGCATTCTGGCATGACACCCAGAGGGGTTCTACCCGACCATGGCGGGGATGGCCTGCAGCCCTTTGAATACGGGCTGCGGCCTGTTGTCGCAGGGGTTGAAACCGTAACACTTTGTTGCTAAGGGAGCCGCCTTCAACTCAGTAGTAGGCGTTTTCTTTCTGGCTGTGGTCAGTCACGTCACGCACGCCCTTCAGCTCTGGAATACGCTCGAGCAAGGTGCGCTCGATGCCTTCCTTCAGGGTGACATCGGCCTGGCCGCAACCCTGGCAGCCACCACCGAACTGCAGCACGGCAATGCCGTCATCGACCACGTCCACCAGGCTCACCTGGCCGCCATGGCTGGCCAGGCCGGGGTTGATCTCGGTCTGCAGGTAGTAGTTGATACGCTCGTTGATCGGGCTGTCTTCGTTGACCATCGGCACCTTGGCGTTTGGCGCCTTGATGGTCAGCTGGCCGCCCATGCGGTCGGTGGCGTAGTCGACCAGTGCGTCTTCCAGGAACGGTACGCTGACGGCGTCCAGGTAAGCAGTGAAGCTTTTCAGACCCACGGCGGTGTCGTCAGGCTTCTCTTCGCCCGGCTTGCAGTAGGCGATGCACGTCTCGGCGTACTGGGTGCCCGGCTGGGTGATGAAAATGCGAATGCCGATGCCGGGCGTATTCTGCTTGGAGAGCAGATCGGCCAGGTAGTCATGGGCGGCGTCGGTAATGGTTATAGCGCTCATGTAGGTTCCTCACAGACTTGCGGCCAAGTGTACGCCAACCCAGCCTTCGAACAAAGTCCTAGCAATTGACTCGGGAAAGCGCATATTCAGGGGCCGGCCCCCGTTGCGCCGCCAGCCAGGCCTGCATTCGCCGGTACAGGCCGCGCTCCAGCCACTGGTAGCTGAACCACGACATTAGTCCAATGGACGGCACGCACAGGGCAAATGTCAGGAACGGGTTCAGATGCAGGCGCTGACTGGCGAACCAACCGGCATACAGCACCAGCACATGTATCAGGTACACCGAGTACGAACAGTCGCCAAGGGCCTTGAGCAGCCGATTGCCCTGGAACAGCGGCTCCATGGCCACGAAGGCCAGGACGACCATCGCACTGGGTAACCCCCAGTGCAGCAAGCGCTGGGAAGCGTCCAGATAGTAGATCGCCATGCCCGCCACACCCAGCAACGCCAGCGGCAACCACCGGCCCTGGCGGATCAGCCCACGGCGGTACAGTACGCCGACACCAATGCCCAGCAGAAACTCGTAGATGATGCCGTTGTTGTAGAAGCGGCTGACCACGCCCATGCGCCCCAGTACCTCACTGACCAGCAACAGAGCGGCAGTCACCAGCAGCAGGTGATGCCGTTGGCGTACCAGGAAGGCCAGGCCGAACAGCAGGTAGAAGAACATCTCGAAGTTCAGCGTCCAGCCCACGTTCAGGGTCGGGTACAGGCCATAGCCACCTGGGTTTTCCGCCGGGATGAACAGCAGCGACAGGAACAGGTGCCGCCAGTCAAACGCCTGATGGGGCATCCATTGGCTGAATGCCAGCAGCAACATGGCCATCAGGGCTGTGTAGAACCAGTAGGCCGGGACGATGCGCAGCGCCCGATTGAGCAGGAACTGGCGCGGTTCGATGGTTTTGTCGCGGGTCGACAGGTAGATGACCAGCCCACTGATGACGAAGAAGATGTCGACGCCTACGGCGCCACGGTCGGTGAGCAGTTGGCCGATGGGGCCGGTGGCGTGGAAGTCGAAGAAGATCTGCATGAAATGGTGGCAGACCACCACCCAGGCGGCGAACGCCCGCAGTGCCTGAAGCGAATACAGCATGGAATACCCTGCGCTTGGCGGTGCATTGAGGCCCGTATCGAGTGCAGAGGCCAGCGCCAGCCTTGAGAGCAGCGCCGTACCTGTTGTAGGAGCGGGTTCACCCGCGAAGGGCTGCAAAGCAGCCCCCTTTGCAATCGATCAAGACCACCCACCCGTTCCGACCGCAAGGTACTTGGAAAGGTCAGCCAACCCGATCAGAGGTTCTCGTAGCGGTTCATGTCCAGCACGCCCGCCTCGACCGGTTCGGTCTCCTTGATATAGCTGTTCAGGTCATGGAAATAGCGCCAGAACGCCGGGTGACTGCGGCGCACACCCCAGCGTATGACAATGCGCTCGAACTTCGCCGCGTCATCTTTGGCATACTCCATGTCCTCGACGAACTCCGGCACATCCGTGGTCGGGATGTTGAAGATGAAGTTCGGGTAGCTGGAGAGCACCCCCGGGTACAGGGTCAGGGTATCCAGCCCCGGCTGGTAGCGGTACGCCTCACCCAGCAGGAACGCCACGTTGCTGTGCGCGCGGTTGCGCAGCAGGCTGTACACCTGACGCTGGCCGTCCTGCCCTTCGATACGCAGCATGGTCGCCTCGGGCAACTGGTTGATCACCTTAAGCCCCGCCGCCGGGCGCGACACCAGACGGCTGAGCGACTGCTCGGCATTGCGGAATTCTTCGCTCATCTGCGGCCGTGAGCAGAACGCGCCCTGGCAGCGGTTGATCGGGTCCGGTGCGGCATTCAGGCTGCCGGTGCGCTGCAGCAGCTTCAGGCCAAAGTCGCGCTTGGGGTTGCGCGGGTCGAGCTTGATGCCACTCGGGGTGTCGGTGTCGATGTCTTCATAATCCATCCACATCTTCACCTTGCCACTGTTCTGGTACCAGTCGCCAAGGATCGCCTTGCGCTGGTCGGCCGGCATCAGGCGCAGGAAGTTGACCTCGGCGCCGTTGCGGATCAGGTCGAAGTACAGGCGCGTCTGCAACTGGTGCGAAACGTTGCCATACACATCGAAGTTGACCGCCAGCTGGTAATACGTGCGCTCGAACAATGGGTAGTCGAACAGCCACACGGTCAGCGGCACATCCCCCACCAGGCCCTTGGTCACCGATGCGCTGTCGAAGTGGCGGAAGATGCTCAGCAGCGCATTGTCGTTACCGGCCCACAGCGTCGACCATCTCGGTGCCGGCATTTCGGCATAGGCTTCACGGCGCAGTTTCTCGTAGTCGTTGCGCTTGTCACGATAGGCGTGCCACAGGCTCAGCACACTGCCCACGTCATCGATCTGACCAGGCATGGCCAGCAGCGGGGTAGCCTCGCCGCGGTACTTGGCATCGGTGATGTAGCGATCGAAGGCCGGCTCCTGGAACAGCGCCCAGAAGTTGTCGCGGATCACGTCAGTGGCAATTTGCCCGCGGCACACCGGGCCACGGATGAAGGTGCGCACGAAGTACTCGGCGTTATCCAGCATGAACTGGTAGCGCGCCACCGCCGGGATCGCCTCGAAGGTTTCAAACGGATTGGCCCGGTGGCGCGGGCCGTAGCCCGGAAGCGCGGCAGCATGCCAGTCACCGGCATAGAACAGCTGCTTCACGCGCTTGAGCTTCTGCGGCCCCATCGGGTAGGTGATGTGCGTCTTGTGCACGATCACGCCCTGCACCGGGATCAACCGGTAGTAGAAGTCCGTGCCCGGTGGGTCGTTGGGGCGGCGGGTGGCAATGATATCGACCGGCTTGCCACTTGGCGTGCGCGAGCGCACCCACTGGAAGAAGTGGCCCTGCTCGCCGCCAGCGAAATAGATGTGCGCCAAAAACAGGTGCTCGTACAGCCAGCGGCCCACCAGCGCCTCGGTGGAACCTGGGCGGTTGAGCAGTTCTTCCCACTCTGCGATCTGCCTGGCTTCGGCCGCGCTAGGCTGGATCGGCTGGTACTCCACCGGCGCACCGGCCGCCAGCCAGCGGCGCAGGGTGGCGTATTCGTCATCGGTCAGCCCGGTCACCGCCAGCGGCATGCCCTCCTTGGGGTGTGCGCCGGCATAGGCGTCGAATTCATGGGGCAACGGGCACATGTTGTTGCGGCTCAGGCCCAGGACGATCTCTTCGGGCAGCTTGGCGTTGGGCGTAAGCGGGGTCTTGTGGCCCAACTCCAGCATGCGCGCCATCAGCGCGGCCTGACCGCCCTGGTTGTCGAGCACCGAGTAGAAGCCCTTCTTGCGCCATTGTTCTTCGCTGTGTGCGTCGTAGAACAGCCGCGTGGTGGGCACCGCCTTGCTCCGCTCGCCCTGGTACACCAGGACCTTGCTGGCCCCGCGTACCGCGCCTTCAGGGCTTTCCAGCTTGAGCTGGCAGGCGGCGTCGTTGCAGGCGTGGCAGGCCACGCACTTCTCGGTAAAGATCGGTTGAATGTCCCGGGTGTAGGAAATAGCCGGGCTCGACTGGGGGGCCTGCCCGAATACCGCGCCGCTGATGAGCAGGGCGAAGGCGCCGGCAAGGATACGATGCACCATGTGCGGAAAGTCCTGGTTCTTGAAAGCCATCACGATTTGTTGCCTGGTCGTCCTGGGTGCCTCGCGCTGCCTCCACCCGCCCAACATGAGCAGTTTTCATGCAAATGGGCGACATGCCTAAAAACCGCGCAGCTTTGCTATGATTCGGCACCTTCTGATATCGCCCGACCAGGTAGTTCCTATGTCCGACCGCAGCGCTCGTCTCCAAGCACTCCAGAACGCACTCAAAGAGCGCATCCTGATCCTCGACGGCGGCATGGGTACTATGATCCAAAGCTACCGTCTGGAGGAACACGACTATCGTGGCACGCGTTTTGCCGATTGGCCAAGCGATGTGAAGGGTAACAACGACTTGTTGCTGCTCAGCCGCCCGGACGTGATCGCCGCCATCGAGAAGGCCTATCTGGATGCCGGTGCCGATATTCTCGAAACCAACACCTTCAACGCCACGCAGATTTCCCAGGCCGACTACGGCATGGAGTCGTTGGTTTACGAGCTGAACGTCGAAGGCGCGCGCATCGCTCGCCAGGTTGCCGATGCCAAGACCCTCGAAACGCCCGACAAGCCGCGCTTCGTTGCCGGCGTGCTCGGCCCTACCAGCCGAACCTGTTCGATTTCCCCAGACGTCAACGACCCAGGGTTTCGCAACGTCACCTTCGACGAGTTGGTAGAAAACTACATCGAGGCCACCCGCGGCCTGATCGAAGGCGGCGCCGACCTGATCCTGATCGAAACCATCTTCGACACCCTCAACGCCAAGGCGGCGATCTTCGCCGTGCAGCAAGTGTTCGAGGACGACAACGTCGAACTGCCGATCATGATCTCCGGCACCATCACCGACGCCTCCGGCCGTACCCTGTCGGGGCAGACCACCGAAGCGTTCTGGAATTCGGTGCGCCACGCCAAGCCGATTTCCGTGGGCCTTAACTGCGCCCTCGGCGCCAAGGACCTGCGCCCGTACCTGGAAGAGCTGGCCACCAAGGCCGACACCCACGTGTCCGCCCACCCCAACGCAGGCCTGCCGAACGCCTTCGGCGAGTACGACGAAACCCCGGCCGAGATGGCCGCGGTGGTCGAAGAATTCGCCGCCAGCGGTTTCCTCAACATCATCGGCGGTTGCTGCGGCACCACCCCAGGCCATATCCAGGCCATTGCCGAAGCCGTGGCCAAGTACAAGCCGCGCGAGATCCCGGAAATCGCCAAGGCCTGCCGCCTGTCGGGCCTGGAGCCGTTCACCATCGACCGCCAGTCGCTGTTCGTCAACGTCGGTGAGCGCACCAACATCACCGGTTCCGCCAAGTTCGCCCGGCTGATCCGCGAAGAGAACTATACCGAAGCCCTGGAAGTCGCCCTGCAGCAAGTCGAGGCCGGCGCTCAGGTAATCGACATCAACATGGACGAAGGGATGCTCGACTCCCAGGCGGCCATGGTCCGGTTCCTCAACCTGATCGCGGGTGAGCCGGACATCTCGCGCGTACCGATCATGATCGACTCGTCCAAGTGGGAAGTGATCGAAGCCGGCCTCAAGTGCATCCAGGGCAAGGGCATCGTCAACTCCATTTCCATGAAGGAAGGCGTCGAGCAGTTCAAGCACCACGCCCGCCTGTGCAAGCGCTATGGCGCTGCCGTGGTGGTCATGGCCTTCGACGAAGTCGGCCAGGCCGACACTGCCGCGCGCAAGAAGGAAATCTGCCAGCGCAGCTATGACATCCTGGTCAACGAAGTGGGCTTCCCGCCAGAAGACATCATCTTCGACCCGAACATCTTCGCCGTCGCCACCGGCATCGAAGAGCACAACAACTACGCCGTCGACTTCATCGAAGCCTGTGCCTATATCCGCGATCACCTGCCCCACGCCCTGAGCTCGGGTGGCGTGTCCAACGTGTCGTTCTCGTTCCGTGGCAACAACCCGGTGCGTGAGGCGATCCACTCGGTGTTCCTGTATCACGCGATCCAGAACGGCCTGACCATGGGTATCGTCAACGCCGGCCAGCTGGAGATCTACGACGAGATCCCGGCCCAGCTGCGTGAAAAGGTCGAGGACGTGGTGCTCAACCGCACCCCGCATGGCACCGATGCACTGCTGGCCATCGCCGACGACTACAAAGGTGGCGGCGCAACCAAGGAAGTGGAAAACGAAGAGTGGCGCTCGCTGCCGGTGGAAAAACGCCTGGAGCACGCGCTGGTCAAGGGCATCACCGCGTTCATCGTCGAAGACACCGAAGCATGCCGCCAGCAGTGCGCGCGCCCCATCGAAGTGATCGAAGGCCCGCTGATGAACGGCATGAACGTGGTCGGCGACCTGTTCGGCGCGGGCAAGATGTTCCTGCCGCAGGTGGTCAAGTCGGCCCGCGTCATGAAACAGGCCGTTGCTCACCTGATCCCCTTCATCGAAGCCGAAAAAGGCGACAAGCCGGAAGCCAAGGGCAAGATCCTGATGGCCACGGTGAAAGGCGACGTGCACGACATCGGCAAGAACATTGTCGGCGTGGTGCTGGGCTGTAACGGTTACGACATCGTCGACCTTGGCGTGATGGTGCCGGCGGAGAAGATCCTGCAGACAGCCCGCGAGCAGAAGTGCGACATCATCGGCCTGTCCGGCCTGATTACCCCGTCGCTGGACGAAATGGTCCACGTTGCCCGCGAAATGCAGCGCCAGGGCTTCGAACTGCCGCTGATGATCGGTGGCGCCACCACCTCCAAGGCGCACACGGCGGTCAAGATCGAGCCCAAGTACAGCAACGACGCAGTCATCTACGTCACCGACGCTTCGCGCGCGGTCGGCGTGGCCACCCAGTTGCTGTCCAAGGAACTCAAGCCGGGCTTCGTCGAGAAGACCCGCCTGGAATACGTGGACGTGCGCGAGCGCACCGCCAACCGCAGCGCCCGCACCGAGCGCCTCAGCTACGCCCAGGCGATCGCTGCCAAGCCGCAGTACGACTGGGCCAGCTACCAGCCAGCGGTGCCCTCCTTCACCGGCGTCAAGGTGTTGAAAGACATCGATTTGCGCACCCTGGCCGAATACATCGACTGGACCCCGTTCTTCATCTCCTGGGACCTGGCCGGCAAGTTCCCGCGCATCCTCACCGACGAGGTGGTTGGCGAGGCTGCTACGGCGCTGTACAAGGATGCCCGCGAGATGCTCGACAAGCTGATCGACGAGAAGCTGATCAGCGCCCGCGCGGTATTCGGCTTCTGGCCGGCCAACCAGGTGGCCGATGACGACATCGAAGTCTACGGCGAAGACGGCCAGGCACTGGCCACCCTGCACCACCTGCGCCAGCAGACCATCAAGCCGGACGGCAAGCCCAACTGGTCGCTGGCCGACTTCGTCGCACCGAAAGACAGCGGCGTGACCGACTACGTAGGTGGTTTTATCACCACCGCCGGCATCGGTGCCGAGGAAGTGGCCAAGGCTTACCAGGACAAGGGCGACGACTACAGCTCGATCATGGTCAAGGCCCTGGCCGACCGCCTGGCCGAAGCCTGTGCCGAATGGCTGCACGAGCAGGTGCGTAAAGAGCACTGGGGCTATGCCCGCGACGAGCACCTGGACAACGAGGCGCTGATCAAGGAGCAGTACAGCGGCATCCGCCCTGCACCGGGCTACCCGGCCTGCCCCGACCACACCGAAAAGGAAACCCTGTTCCGCCTGCTCGATGGCACCGCCATCGGTGAGACCGGGCCAAGCGGGGTGTACCTCACCGAGCACTTCGCGATGTTCCCGGCGGCGGCGGTCAGCGGCTGGTACTTCGCCCACCCGCAGGCGAAGTATTTTGCCGTAGGCAAGGTCGACAAGGACCAGATCGAACGTTACAGCGCACGCAAAGGCCAGGATATCAGCGTAAGCGAGCGCTGGCTGGCGCCTAACCTGGGGTATGACAGCTAAACGACTGCGCTGGCTTCTTCGCGGGCTCGCCCACACAGGTATGAAACAGGCCTCAAGGGCCGTGATTGACCTGTAGGAGCGGGTTTACCCGCGAAGAGGCCGGCACAGGCAACCTCACAACCATTGCCTACACTGTCCTTGATTGCCTCTGATTTCCCCAGGAGCCACCATGGACGATTCCAGCCAGGGCAAACCCCCGACCTTCTGGCAGATGCTGCACAGCATCCTCGCCGCCGCCTTCGGCGTGCAAAGCGGCAAAAACCGCGCACGCGACTTCACCCACGGCAAGGCCAGCCATTTCATTGCGCTGGGGGCGCTGTTCACCCTGGTGTTCATTGCGGTATTGATCGGCCTGGTGCAATTGGCCCTGCACCTGACCCGCTAACCTGTGCCGGCCTCTTCGCGGGTGAACCCGCGCCTACGACGGTACTGCGCCATTCTCAAGGCAGATGTTCACCGCAAAGAGACGGGCACAGGCAATACTAAAGCGCCTGCGAGATTCCCTCCCACAGGCGCCCTGCTACATCACGGTCTTGAGTTTCAAGTCACTGATGGCTGACCCAATACACGGCAGTGACCACCACCAGAACGATCAGGCAGAGGATCGCCCAGGCATCGACGCTGCTGTCAGCTTTGCGGACCTTGGTTGAGTTTCCCATTGCATTGCCTCTTGTAGTGGTTATGGGAATGCACTTCACCACCAGCAGTTAAGACGAGCAATGCCCTTCCCTCAAGCAGGGTCATTCAATATTCGACCGGTGACGCCAGAAACGGGTAACGATAACCGGGCGGGCGCCCTTCGGCACTGTAACGCCGAAAATCGACACCGTAGTCGTCCCTTTCCAACAGCTTCAGCCAACGCCTGGCCTTGGCCTGATCGATTTCCTGCAATACCGGAACACGGCGCTCGCGCAGGCCGTCGCGGTTCAACGCCAGCCCATGGGCATCATCGTGCAGCATCACCATGGCCCAACCGCCAAGGGTGAAATGCCCACCCATCAGTACGCTCAGGCGCCCATCGATACGCGCGCGCAAGGCTTCGGGCGAGCTGTTGACGGCCGCGAACAGCACGTCACGACCCGCCGTGTACCCGGCCTCCTCGAACGCCTGCATGGCACCAAAAGCCATCTGGTCATTGGCCGACCACACCAGCCGGGTGGCTGGGTAACGCTCAAGCAACTGCTTCGCTTGCTCGTAGGCGCGCTGGCGGTTCCAGCCGCCGTATACCACTTGCCGCAAGCGCACCTGAGGGAAATCGGCCAAGGCGCGGCGCATGCCCTCAACGCGCAACTGCGAGGCCGGGGTGGTCTTGACCCCGGCAAAAGCCACCAGATCCACCGGCCCTGCGTCGCGAGGCAGCTGCGCGAGCATCAGGTGCAACATCTGGAAGCCTGCCTGCTCGTCATTGCTCATCAAGGTACCCAGTGGCTCGGCATACTTGTCGGGCTGGGCCTCGATGCTGAGGCGCTGGCTGGCGGTCAGGCCATTGTTGACCAGCAGCAGCTTCACCCCGGTGCCACGCGACAGCCGCAGGATTTCCGGCGCCACATACTGCTCGTTGACCAGCACCAGGTAATCCGGCCGCTGCGGCGCGCTCAGGATCGCCCGGGCCTGGGTCAGAGCCAGGTCGGCTCGGCGCTCGCTGTATTGCACCTGCAGGGTCATGCCCAGCTCGTCCGCAGCGGCCTGCATGAAGCGGGTATAGCTGGTCCAGAATGTCTCGGTGGACAGCCCCGGGTTGAGGAACACCACCGAAGCCGGTTGCGCATTTGCCACCAGTGGCAAGGCAAGGCACAAGCTTTGGCACAGGGCCTTGAGCATGGGGTCACATCTCTGCGAAGCAAACGCCGGATTATAAACGCCTGGTGATGCTCAGCGCACAAATGGCAGTCAATCTCACATAGTCCATTTGGTTCTTTTCATATGCAAAAACATCACTTTAGCGCATAACCGCAACCTGCTATCGTTCCCCGGCTCCGTACCGGAGTGCGCGGCCGTGCGCGCGAATAGCTGCATGCCTGAGACAGGACTTTTATGTACGTATACGACGAGTACGATCAGCGGATCATCGAGGACCGCGTCAAGCAGTTCCGTGATCAGACCCGCCGCTACCTGGCCGGTGAGCTGAGCGAAGAAGAATTCCGCCCTCTGCGCCTGCAGAACGGCCTATACATCCAACGTTTCGCGCCGATGCTGCGTGTCGCGGTGCCGTACGGCCAGCTGAACGCCAACCAGGTCCGCACCCTGGCCAAGATCGCTCGCGACTATGACAAGGGCTATGCCCACATTTCCACCCGCCAGAACGTGCAGTTCAACTGGCCGGCGCTGGAAGACATCCCCGACATCCTCGCCGAGCTGGCCACCGTGCAGATGCACGCGATCCAGACCAGCGGCAACTGCCTGCGCAACACCACCACCGACCAGTTCGCCGGTGTGGCCGCAGACGAGATCGTCGACCCGCGCCCATGGTGTGAAATCGTCCGTCAGTGGACCACCTTCCACCCGGAATTCGCCTACCTGCCACGCAAGTTCAAGATCGCCATCAACGGTTCGCAGGAAGACCGCGCCGCCATCGAAGTGCACGACATTGGCCTTGAGCCCGTGCGCAACGCTGCCGGCGAACTGGGCTTCCGTGTGCTGGTCGGTGGCGGCCTGGGCCGTACCCCGGTGGTGGGCTCGTTCATCAACGAGTTCCTGCCGTGGCAGGACCTGATCAGCTACCTCGACGCCATCCTGCGGGTGTACAACCGTTACGGTCGCCGTGACAACAAGTACAAGGCGCGGATCAAGATTCTGGTCAAGGCCCTTACCCCGGAAGTGTTCGCCGAAAAGGTCGAGGCCGAAATGGTCCACCTGCGTGGCGGCACCACCACCCTGACCGAAGCCGAAGTGCAACGCGTATCGCGCCACTTCGTCGACCCCGAGTACCTCGCACTCGACAACGTCGACTACACCGCCCTGGATGCCGAGCATCCAGGTTTCGCCCGCTGGCGCTCGCGCAACACCCGCGCCCACAAACGCCCGGGCTACGTGGCTGTTACCCTGTCACTCAAGCCTACCGGTGTTGCCCCTGGCGACGTGACCGACAAGCAGCTGGACGCCGTGGCCGACCTGGCAGAACGCTACAGCTTCGGCTTCCTGCGCACCTCGCACGAGCAGAACATCATCCTCGCCGACGTCGAGCAGCGCCAGCTGCACGCGCTGTGGCTTGAACTGCGCGAAGGCGGCTTCGCTACCCCTAACATCGGCCTGCTGACCGACATCATCTGCTGCCCGGGTGGCGACTACTGCTCGCTGGCCAACGCCAAGTCGATCCCGATTGCCGAGTCCATCCAGCGCCGCTTCGACGACCTGGACTACCTGTTCGACATCGGCGAAATCGACCTGAACATCTCCGGCTGCATGAACGCCTGCGGCCACCACCACGTGGGCCACATCGGCATCCTCGGCGTGGACAAGAAGGGTGAGGAGTTCTACCAGGTGTCGCTGGGCGGCAACGCCGCACGCGGCGCAAGCCTGGGCAAGATCCTTGGCCCGTCCTTCGCGCAGGATGACATGGCCGATGTGATCGAGAAGCTGATCGCCGTGTACGTCGAGCAACGTACCGAGGAAGAGCGTTTCATCGACACCTACCAGCGTATCGGCATCGACCCCTTCAAGGAACGCGTCTATGCAGCGAATCATTAAGAACAACCAGATCGTCGACGAAACCTGGCACCTGCTGCCCAAGGAAACCTCGTTCGACGAGCTGACCAACTGCGACGACTACATCGTGCCGCTGCAAATGTGGCGCGACCATGCCCATGTGCTCAAGGCCCGCGATGGCGGCCTGGGTGTATGGCTGGACAGCGACCAGGAAGCGGAGGAAATCGGTGAAGACGTGCACCACTTCCAGGTCATCGCCCTGAACTTCCCGGCATTCACCGACGGCCGCAGCTACTCCAATGCGCGCCTGCTGCGTGACCGCTACAAGTTCAAAGGCGAACTGCGCGCCATCGGCGATGTGCTGCGCGACCAGCTGTTCTTCATGGCCCGCTGCGGCTTCGACGCATTCGCCATCCGTGCCGACAAGGACCCGGAAGACGCGCTGCAAAGCCTGAAGGACTTCTCGGTGACCTACCAGGCCGCCACCGACGAACCGCTGCCGCTGTTCCGCCGCCGCTGATCGTCCCGCCCCAGCGAACAGCCCGCCTCCCGGCGGGCTGTTTCGTTCACAGGCCGTGGCGCTGGATTGCCTCTCGGCTCAATTCAAGCAAAAGCTGCCGTTTCGCGACCTCACGCGCTGCGCAGATATGCTCGACTTGGGCAAAATAGTCGCCATCGCTCAGCGTTTTCGATTGTTCGAGCAACGCCTCCAGGCGCTGCTGAAAAGGCTCGTCCAGGCGGCTGAAGCGCGCCGCCTGCTGCTCGTGCAGGTAGTCCTGCCAGAAGGATCGATCTGCCAGCGCCTGAGCCAAGGCTTGTGGCGTTTCCTGCCGCAGCACCTCGCTGCGCGCGGCGTCTAGGTCTTCGCGGCCCACCCCGCTGAAACTCTCATACGAAAGATGGCTGGGCTGCACGGGAAGGTCGAGACTATCTGCCAACCTGACGCGATAGGTCAGGTAAACCTCTACGGGATCGTTCGAAAAGTAATCCGCAATATGCCGCGCGGCAATTGCATTGACTTTGTCCAGGCGGAACAACGAACGCCCCAGCCTGACCAGCGCCCGCTCCTTCTGTAACCCGGTACCGGCTGTACCGGCCTTGGCGACCATCGCGCCAACCTCCAGCTCGCTAAGCGTCAGCAGCAACTCGTCGCTGCAACTGCGCGGTCGGGCAACTTGCTCGAACAGGCTCGCCCGTACTTCAGCGTGCTGCTCGCAGGCTTCGAGGATATGCCACACCCGCGCCTGAAGGTCGCGCGGTTGTGCATGGTATTCACGCAGGTCGCGTAAATCAGAGAAAAAGCGGAACAGATCCTGCGCCCCGGTTTCCTGGTTCAAGCGGTTCCAGCTCGCCAATCGCACCTCGCGCTGGGCCGGCGTGAATCCCGACAACCAAGGGGCTGCAGCATTCGGGATCGCAGTGGCATGAGCTACACGTCGCCGCTCAGCGGCTCCGGCCGACGCCCTGGCCAACTGCAAGCGCTGCAGGGTTTCGTCCGAGAGTGGATTGTCGTGCAGCTCCAGGCCCCGCCACAGGCGAAGCGGCACTAAAGACAACGCTTCAGGCAGCGTCTGGATCTGGTTGTCACGCATGTCCAGCAACTCCAGATTACCGTGCCTGGCCAGATCAGCGGGCAGTTCGCCCAGCCCGGTGTTGCGCAAGGATAGCCGGCGCAGCAGGGGGAAAGACGCCAAGGGTGGCAGCAAACCGACCGGGTTGCCGTTGAGCTCCAGGCGGCGCAGTTCCACAAGCTGGCTCAAACGCAGGTTATCCTCGCTGGAAAGCACGATCTGGTTGCCGCCAAGGCGCAGGTTTTTCAATTCGGTCAGTTGCTCGATACCTGCAGGAAGGCGTGTCAGCCGGTTGTTCCGCAAGTCCAGGTTGCGCACCCTGCTGAAGCGACCAAGAAAGCCTGCATCAAGGCTCGTCATCTGCATATCGCGCAGGGTCAGGTGCGTGATGTGGTCGAAACTCACATTTTCAGGCAAGGTCGGCAACTCACCCACCCGCTCACCCACGAGGGTCAGGTGGTAGTCACCCGCCACCTCCCCTGGGGTAAGGCGCTGCCAGCTTGCCGTAATGCGCCTGGCAACCTTGAAACGACGCAGGCGGCGAACAATGTTCAGCCCTGCGTCATTTCGCCAGGTCTGCAATGCCTGCTTGAGGCTGACCTTGGCCTGTAACAGTTGGCTGACATGGTTCCACGGGTCCACCCCCCGCTGCGCCAGGTCTTGCAGGTAGACCTCCAGCTGCTCACTGCTCATCACCGGGAACACGTGGTTCAACGTGCGCCGCAGTGCCTGGCGGGTGCCTGTCAGGTGGCCACTGAGCGGGTAGCCCAAACGCCCATCGAACAACCGCACAGGAGGGCGAATCCCCTGCCCCACACGGGCCAGCCCAATCATTCGGGCCGCCGCTTCACGGTCAGCGAGTGCCTCACGCCCAAGCCGCTCACCCAGTGCGTCATCCGTCATCTGGCTAATACCAAGCAACTGTCGCTGGCGGCTGTCCAGCTGCCGTCTCAACATCTGCAGCAACCCACCCCTGCCCGCGGCAGGCAGCTCAACGTTGACCCCAGCCGACCAAGGGGCGATTGCATCGATCAGGCCCAGCGCGAGCTTACCGGTATCGTCATTTTCTGCGGCGGCCTGGCGCAACCCTGCGCAGGCACGGTCTAGCCGACTGTCGCGTATTGCCCAGCGTGCACGTTCTGCCAAGGCCAAGGGCACCCGGGCTGCGCCAGTCAGGCTCTCCATCTCGACACTGCTGGCCCCCTCGACGATTTCCCGTGCGCAGCGGGGGGAAAGGCCTGGGAAGTCCCGCATCAAGACCCGGTCTGCTGCTTGCGGGCTGATCTGTCGCTCGTTGAAGACCTCCTCGAAAGCCTCACCTCGCAACGCCGGGAAATCACGGTGCAATTGCTGGCGCTCGATGGCGTCGAGCAAGCGTGCCGGCGGGGGCGCATTTTCCAATAACAAACGGCGCAGGCAATCAGCATCCAGACCGGTGGTCTGCAACGCCACAGATATCACCTCATCGGGCACCTGCGCCGTGCGACTGGCAAGGCGGCGCACCATGTAGGCGGCGTCATGCCAGCGCTGCGGTTGTTCGAACTCATGCACCCATCCCCCGGCACCATTGTGCTCAAGTACCGGTACGTAGGCCTGTGGCCTCGATGGGTGATGAATACGCCATGCGCTATCGTCCCCTTCGCTCACTTCATACACAGCATCGTGCAGGCGCCTCAGCGAACGGCCAGTTTCATTCACGGCCTGCCCTACCATCAGATCGACGCCCTCACGCTGATAGCCCGACAAGGACGGATCACACAGCCGCAACTGGCCATCGCCCAGGCTTACCGGCACCAAGGCATCCACCTGCGCCACTCGCTGGGCCAGCTTGCCAAGTGCCGTCGCTCCGGCCGTCGTCACCGCCGTCATCACAACCGTGTCGGCCACGTTGAACAAGTGGCCCAATGCGGCGTCGCGATCACCCAACTGCCAATCCTGGTAGCCTTCGTACACCTCCCCCGCCAATTGCACGACCGTAAGCCCCAGCAGGGCCTGTCCCAACACAGGCACAAACAGCGCTGCCAGGCCTGCCACGCTCAACCCCAAGTCCAGATAGCCCTGCAAACGTGCGCGACGGTCGGCGACATCCTCATCCTCTGTCGATACCGCCAATACCCGTGCGTCATCCAGCATTTTGTCGATCCGGGCCTGGCGCAGCGCGACAAACACGTCGCCCTCGATCGCAAAACAGCGGCCATCCAGCTCAAGCGGGAGAACAGTATTACCGTGGCTGAGCAGCGCGTTCAGCGCCGCGCAGAAGGCGATGCGATCACGCTCTGCGACGAAGCGCTGGAAGTAGCGCCGATACGCTTCATTACGCAAACGTATGCCAAGGGTCATGTACAGCAGCTCCCAGCTGGTGTGCCAACTCACCGGGGCATACGGGTCCTCAGGGAACCACGCGATAACGCCAAGCAGGCGGGCGTTCTGACGCACTTCGATCACCAGTGCGCCAATGACCTCCTTCCCCAACAGCCGCAGGGTGTGACACTTCAACACAGCGTTGTCGGCTGGCTGGAAAGGCGCTGTGCCCACCACCTGGTTGATCCACTGACAGGTCTGCTCATCGATTTCACCCTTGATTCTTGCGGCGATTGCAGCAAGCGCCAGGTTGGCCCTCAACGCCTCCTCCAGGGTGCTCTCGACGGCCACCCCCTCGCCTTCAAGCTTCGATTGCAAATGGCTTTGATAACGCCTGCCAATATCAATGTCTCTGCAAAGGCGGACAAAGGCTTGCGCACTTAGCGGCAGCAGGTGCCCGCTGGCAGTGACCAACTGCGACCCGGCCGCGAACCAGCCAGGCTGCATTTCCTTTTCGTGGAAGTTATGCAGTGCCGCCGAGAGAAGCGTCTGGGTGCTGACGATGCGTGTTGACGTGCTAGGTAAAGCAGGCGATATCGACGGTTTTGGCTGGAGGGTCACCAACCTGAGCTGAGCCTGGCGCAGGTCTACCTGCTTGATCGAACGAGCCTCGGGCGCACGTTTGAGCAACGACTCGGCGAACTCATCCAAGGGGGTTATAGCCCCTAACCAGGCGTCAACGTGGTCCTGCGCCCGCTGTTGGCGCAAAGCAGCGGCGCGCAGCCCTGTCAGCTCTTGGGCAGATGCGCGCTTGAGCCAGCCTGGCAACTGACGGGCAATCAGCGCATCGATGGAATCGGCGGGTATTACTGAAGGGGTCATGGGCAGCCTCAACGCTTGATAAAAGCGCTAGCTGAACAAGGTTCCAATCCCCTCGGGCCCTATTTATGTAGTGAATGCACAGCTTGAAAATGTATTTGTGACTACAGGTCAAATGACTTTGGCGCCATAGCGGCTTATTCGCTGCCGTTCAAACCTGCACACTGGGCACCACATGATCCTCCCCCCCTATTCAGGAGCAACCCCATGAGCGTTCCTTCCTTCGGCCTCGGCACCTTCCGCCTCTCCGGCCAAACCGTCATCGACTCGGTCAAGTCTGCCCTGGCAGTCGGCTACCGCGTCATCGATACCGCCCAGATCTACAAGAACGAAGCCGAAGTGGGCCAGGCCATCGCCGAAAGCGGCGTGCCGCGCAGCGAGCTGTTCATCACCACCAAGATCTGGGTCGACAACTACGCCGCCGACAAGCTGATCCCCAGCCTGCGTGACAGCTTGCAGAAGCTGCGCACCGACTACGTCGACCTGCTGCTGATCCACTGGCCAGCGCCGGGCAATGGCGTAGAACTGCCCGAGTACATGAAGGCCCTGGCCGACGCCAAGCAGCAAGGCCTGGCTCGCCAGATCGGCATTTCCAACTTCAACATCGAGCTGACCAGGCAAGCCATTGCCGTGGTCGGCAAAGGGGAGATCGCCACCAACCAGATCGAGCTCAGCCCCTACCTGCAGAACAGCAAGTTGACCGCGTTCCTCAAGGAACAAGGGATCACCGTGACCTCGTACATGACCCTGGCCTACGGCAAAGTGCTGAAAGACCCGGTGCTGGCCCAGATCGCCGCCAAGCACAAGGCTACCGTCGCCCAGGTTGCCCTGGCCTGGGCCTTGCAATTGGGCTATGCCGTGATCCCGTCGTCGACCAAGCGTGAAAACCTGGCCAGCAACCTGCTTGCCCGTGGCCTGACGCTGGACAGCGACGACATGGCACGCATCGCCAAGCTGGAGCGCAATGGCCGCGAGGTCAGCCCTGACGGCCTGGCGCCAACCTGGGACTGACACTGATGACTGCTCAAACAATGAGACCCGGCCGCGTGCTCTTCGCGTTGGCCATTGGCGCCTTTGGCATCGGCACTACCGAGTTCACCCCGATGGGGCTACTGCCAGTCATCGCCCAGGGCGTGGAGGTGAGCATCCCCAGCGCCGGTATGCTGATCACCGCCTATGCCATTGGCGTGATGGTCGGCGCGCCGATCATGACCTTGCTGTTCAGCCGCTTTGGGAAGCGCGCTGCGCTGATGGCGCTGATGGCCATCTTCACCCTTGGTAACCTGCTGTCGTCACTGTCGCCGGACTACTACACCCTGCTCGCTTCGCGACTGGTCACCAGCCTCAACCATGGTGCGTTCTTCGGCCTGGGAGCCGTGGTGGCAGCCAGCGTGGTGCCCAAGGAGAAACAGGCCAGCGCCGTGGCCACCATGTTCATGGGCCTGACCATCGCCAACATCGGCGGCGTGCCAGCCGCCACCTGGATTGGCCAGCAGATCGGCTGGCGCATGGCATTTGCCGGTACCGCCGTACTTGGCCTGCTGGCCATGGCCGCGCTGTGGTACGCCCTGCCCAAGGGTGAACGCGGCAGCGTGCCGCATGTGCGCCAGGAACTGGCGGTCATTGCCCGCCCCAGCGTGCTGCTGGCAATGGCCACCACCGTGCTCGGTGCCGGTGCCATGTTCACCTTGTACACCTACGTGGCGCCGGTGCTGGCCGAACTGACCGGTGCCTCGGACGGCTTCGTAACCTTGGGACTGGTACTGATCGGGGTTGGCTTCACCCTTGGCAACAGCCTGGGTGGCCGCCTGGCCGACTGGTCACTGGATGGCGCGGCGAAAATCTTCCTCGCCGTGCTGGCGCTGATCATGCTGGCGATGCCCCTGGTACTGGGTAGCCACATCGGCGCAGCCATCGCCCTGCTGGTCTGGGGCATGTTCACCTTCGCCGTGGTACCACCGCTGCAAATGCGTGTAATGACTGCCGCCATCGAGGCGCCAGGCCTGGCGTCGTCGATCAACGTGGGTGCGTTCAACCTGGGTAACGCCGTGGGCGCGGCGCTGGGTGGTGCGGTTATCAGCCTGAACCTGGGCTACGCCGCCGTGCCGATGGCCGGAGGTGTGCTGGCAGCTGCGGGGCTGTTGCTGGTATGGCTGGGCGGGCGCCACAAGGTCGCCGGCAAGACCGCAGCCGATATGGCCTGAAGGCAATCATCTGCAGGAGCGCCTCCGTTCTCCTGTCAGGCTGTGGGCACGGATGCCCGAAACGCGACATTGGCTGCCTGTTCGGCGTGAGACAGGCAACCTCGGCACTGGATAACCTGCTGCGGCGACGCCTTGCTCCCTTGCCATAGAAGAACCTTGCCCATGACAACCTCCGCCGCCTCCGTAGCCGCCGCCACGCCTGCCGACCAGCCTCAGGGCTTTGTCGTGCGCATCGTCGGTGCTGCTGCATTCGCCCACCTGCTCAACGACCTGATTCAAGCCGTACTGCCGTCGATCTACCCCATGCTGAAAAGCGATTTCGCGCTGAGCTTCGCCCAGATCGGCTGGATTGCCTTGGTGTATCAGGTGACCGCTTCCCTGCTGCAACCTTGGGTCGGCATGTTCACCGACAAGCACCCACAACCCTACCTGCTGCCTGCCGGCATGTTGGTGACGCTGGTGGGCATCGCCCTGCTCGCCTTTGCCGGCAGCTATGAAATGCTGCTGGTGGCCGCCGCCGTGGTCGGCGTGGGTTCGGCCACCTTTCACCCAGAGGCCTCGCGGGTCGCCAGGATGGCTTCCGGCGGGCGCTTCGGGACCGCGCAATCAACCTTCCAGGTCGGCGGTAATACCGGCTCGGCCCTCGGCCCACTGCTCACCGCCGCCATCATCATTCCGCACGGCCAACCGGCCATTGCCTGGTTCATGCTGGCCGCTGCGCTGGCCGTTCTGGTGCTGCTGCGGGTGACGGGCTGGAGCGTGCGCCACGGCCAGGCCCGGCTCAAGAGCTTCGCGGGCCAACAGGCCCCCGGCCTGTCGCGGGGTGCCATGTGGCGCGCTGTGGTGGTGATCGCCGTGCTGATGTTCGCCAAGTTCGTCTACATCGCTTCGTTCACCAACTTCTTCACCTTCTACCTGATCGAGCATTTCGGCCTGAGTGTGCAGCACAGCCAGCTGTACCTGTTCGTGTTCCTCGCAGCCGTTGCGCTGGGCACCTTTGCCGGTGGCCCGGTGGGTGATCGCATCGGGCGCAAGGCCGTGATCTGGGTCTCGTTCCTCGGCGTGGCGCCCTTCGCCCTGGCCCTGCCCCATGCCAACCTCGCCTGGACAGCCGTACTGGCGGTAGCCATCGGCCTGGTGATGTCCTCGGCATTCGCTGCCCTGGTGGTGTATGCCCAGGAGGCGGTGCCAGGCCGGGTCGGCATGGTTTCGGGGGTGATGTTCGGGCTGATGTTCGGCATCAGCGGCGTGGGTGCAGCCGGCCTGGGCACACTGGCCGACCGGCATGGCATCGAATGGGTGTACCAAGCCATCGCGTACCTGCCGCTGCTCGGGTTGGCCACCGCCTTGCTACCGGCCACCCGCTCGCGGGCCCGCCCTGTCCGTTGCTGCTAAAGTGGCGCTGCCAGGCTGCTTCGATACGAGGTCACGATGGTAAAGCCGCAGCGTGAATTGCTGGTGGAGGTCGATGAGTGGACCTGGGAAGTGGGTAGCCGTGCGACAGACTACCCAAGCGACTGGTTCATCGAGCCCCATAGCCATACCAAGCATCAACTGATCTATGCCATCAAAGGCCTGATGATCGTCGAGTCCGGGAACGAATGCTGGACGGTGCCACCCAGCCGCGGTGTGTGGATGCCTTGCGGCCAGGTGCACGCCATTCGCTGTGTCGGCGACGTGAAGATGCGCAGTGTGTTCGTGCGCATCGACGCTGCAACCGGCCTGCCCCTGCAGAGCAAGGCCATCAGCATCTCGCCCTTGCTCAGCGAACTGATCAAGGCCTCGGTGGGGTTCACCGCACCGTTTGCCGAGGACTCGCGCGAAGCCCGGGTCATGCGCCTGATCCTCGACGAAATCTGCGTACTGCCGACCTTGCCGCTGAAGCTGTCGCAACCCAGCGACCAGCGCCTGCGGGTGATCTGCACGGCATTGCATGAACGGCCCGACGATAACGCCACCGTTGCCGACTGGGGCGTGCGACTGGGGGTGGACGAAAAGACCATCCAGCGGTTGTTCCGCAAGGAAACCGGCATGACCTTCGGCCAGTGGCGCCAGCAGGCGCGGCTGATGCTGGCACTGGAGCGGATTGCCCTGGGCGAGCGAATCATCGATGTGGCGGGCGCCTTGGGCTATGACAGCCCAAGTGCCTTCGCCAGCATGTTCAAGCGCCAGTTCGGTACCACGCCCAGTCAGTTCTTCAGATAACCTGAAGTCCACGCGTTTGCCGGCACTGGCCCGCCGCATACGGGCCGTCCGCTGACGGCTCGCCCTGCCTGTTCTTGCACAGCATCCCCGCCAAGCCGTATACAGTACCCCTACAACAATGCCCGCAAAGGAGCCCGGCACATGACCGTGACGCTGTCCCCCCTGCAGATCGACTGCGATTTCGACTCCGGCAACATACAGGTACTGGATGCCAGCAACCCGGCCCAGGTACACCTGGCCATTCGCCCGGACACCCACAGCGGCCACTACCAGTGGTTCCACTTCAAGGTCAGCGGGCTCACACCGGGGCAGGTCCATCGCTTCAGCCTGGACAACGCTTCTGGCTCCTCGTACAAGAACGCGTGGAGCGGCTACAACGCTGTGGCCAGCTACGACCAGCAGCGCTGGTTCCGCGTGCCCAGCCAGTTCGACGGTACGGCGCTATCGTTCGAGGTCAAGGCTGAAGAGGACCAGATCTGGTTCGCCTATTTCGAGCCCTACCCGCGTGCCCGCCACAACCAGCTGGTCGAACGCGCCCGCCAACTCCCGGGGGTCGAGTTGCTGGCCAGCGGCCGCAGTATCCAGGGCCGCGATATCCCCCTGCTGCGGGCAGGCGACGGTGCCGAAGGCAAGCGCAAGCTGTGGTTGATTGCCCAGCAGCACCCGGGCGAGCACATGGCCGAATGGTTCATGGAAGGCGTGATCGACCGCCTGCAGGCCAACGACGCGGTGGTCCAGCAATTGCTGGCCAAGGCCGACCTTTATCTAATCCCCAACATGAACCCCGACGGCGCCTTCCTCGGCCACCTGCGCACCAACTTCAAGGGCAAGGACCTCAACCGCGCCTGGCAGGACGCCAGCGTCGAATTCAGCCCGGAAGTGTTCTTTGCACAGGCGCAGATGAAGCAGTACGGTGTAGATGCCTTCATCGACGTGCACGGTGACGAAGAAATCCCCCACGTGTTCACGGCTGCATGCGAGGGCAACCCGGGTTACACCCCTCGGCTGGCCAAACTCGAAGAGCAGTTCCGTAGCACCTTGTGCAGCCTGACCCGCGACTTCCAGACGGTGCATGGCTATACCCGTGACGAACCCGGACAGGCGAACATGACGCTGGCCTGCAATGCGGTGGGCATGGCCCATGACTGCCTGTCACTGACGCTGGAGATGCCGTTCAAGGACCATGACGACGCGCCCGATGCAGTCACCGGGTGGTCGGGGGCGCGCTCGAAGGCACTGGCCGGGGCGGTGCTGGAGACCTTGGCCAGCATGGTTGGCGATTTGCGCTGAACCTCGCCTTGCGCAGCCCCTGCAGGAGCAGCCCGTTGCGATAGGCGGCGGCTCCTTCGGGGGTATTGACCGCCGTTCAGAACTGCACATCCAGTATCACACTGTCGGTATAGGTCGCAGCCGGCGGTGTCGCCTGATCGGTATAGACCTTGGCGTTGTAGTTGAACACCTGGCTACCCGTGCCGGTACCTGCGCCGGGGTTGATGTCGGCATCCGTACTGGAACGCCTGGCAGCCCCTGACGCCCCCCAGCGCACGGTGCCGGCACTTTTGAAAATGTCATAGGCCAGGTAGTTGTTGGCCGAAGACTTCATCCGCCGCCGGCCACCGGACACGTTCTGCCCGTCACCCAGCCCTACCGTGTAGCTGCTGCCCTTGGTGCATGACACGTTTATGCCCTGGCTCACCGTGCCGAACCCCGCCACCACCGGCGCACTGGCGAAGCTGATGTCAGGCGTGGTGATCTGGCAATCGTTGGTCACCGTCAGGCTCACGTTCAAGACCTGGCTACCCGAGCCGATGTCGCGCCCAAGGCATATCCCTAACGCGCCAATCCCCGAGCAATAATCCCAGCGCCAGGCCACGGTCAGGGCCTCTTGATACAACCCGGCCGCGACATTGCTGCCAATCTGGGTGCGCATGTAGATCGGCACCGCCTTGGGCGTGGAACCGCCGAGCAACCCCAGCAAGTCGAGGATGCCGTTGCGGGCGAAGTCGTAGGCCACACCCCGGGTAATCGGGTAGCGGGTGGTGTTATCGGCATACAGCGTGTAGGGAATGACATCGCCTGTCGGGCCGACCAGCCCACCGGAGGCGGGCGTGATCGTGGCGTAGAAATGATCACCGCTGCTGAGCAAGGTCAGCAGCGAACCGGTGCACTGCAACCCGGAGTTGAGGCTGGAAGCCGTCTGTACCGTGTTGCGAACCTGCGTTGAATTAAGGCTGCCAAACGCTGCCGGCAACGTGGCTACCGACGAGCAAAGCGCCAAGGCCGTGCCGCTTGGCAACAGCAGCACGCTCGCCACCAGGCCCCGCCGCCAGGCATTCATCGGCACACCAACGGACCAATCAAAGGGACCGAGCCTTGCGCGTCAGGCAGGTCGAACGCTACTTCGCAATGCCCACCCCCTTCAAGCGCCACCTCAAGGCGGTTATGCAACGACAGGTTCTCCAGGTACACCAACCCGTCCCACCCCACCACCGCCTGGGTGCCACTCTCTGCGTGGGTAACACGGCTACCCAGTTTGAGCACCTGCTGATTGCCATCCACCAATTCAACACTGGCCGCCATGACGCGCTTGAGGGGGAATTCCAGCAAGTAGCCACTGCCCCGTCGTACCGCCACACGCTGCTCAACGTCCGGCGCGAGGACATCCGGTGGTAGGTTCATGGGATCGATCTCGTACTTACCCCGGTAGTAACCGCTGCTGTAAGGCACCAGCAAGTGCCCCTTGGCATCGGTACGGCCGATTTCCTGGTTTTCATAACGCACCGGCACATCCGCGTAACCTGCGGTACTGACCACCACGAAGGCATCATCGATACGGTTGGCGGCGAACACGCCGGCATCCATCCACACCAGAGAACCACTGGCGTCGGCCCAGCGGGTCATCTCGCCGCTGCTGCCATACACACCGGCCTGCAATTGCACCGATTGCAGGCGCCAGGTAACGTCGGCCTGGCGATAGGCATCACGGTCGCTGCCTGCGGCATACCCAAGGTTGTAACCGACGCCGACACCCGCTGGCACCGCACGGCTGTAGTTGACCCGTTGCAGGGTCTCGCCTTCATTGCTGCGTTCCATGCTCAGCGCCAGGGTGCCGTGCAGGTCGAACGGGATCACCAGCTGCGCCTGCACCGCCCACTGGCTGTCCCCCACTTCACGGTTGGCCGACAGGTACACACTGCTGCTGCCCCACAGCGGCTTGCTGTAGCTCAGGTTGATCAACCGGGTACGCGTACCGTCACCGGCGCGCACGTCGAAGTAACCAGCGCCAATGCTGCCGTACGCGTTCAGGTTGACACTGAGGGTAACCTGTTCGCTGCTTTTGCTCAGTTGCATGTCCGGGGAGTCCACCCGGCTCAGGTCGGCATAGTCGCCGTGGCGTTGCAGGCGCTGGTAACCGAAGCCGATGCGCTGGCTGTTGTATTGGTAGCCAAGGGCGACCTGGTGGCCCTTGTCGCCATCGAACCGGCTTTGCGCCAAGGCAGCGTTGATCACGCCGAAGTTGCCCACGCGCATGTTGCCGCCCAGCCCACCCAACATCAGCGACTCAGCCGTTTCGGCGTGGGTTTCCAGGGTGAAGATGTCACTGAGCCCATAGCGCAGGCTGCCCGAGGCGATACCCGGCCCATAGCTGAAATCGCGTACACCGTAATCACGGCGCAGGCTGCCGGCGGCCACCGAGTAGTCCGACAGGCCCTTCTGCAGCAGGCTGCTGGTGACATAGAACGGCAAGGTGGTCGACACCTGACGGCCAAGGGCATCCGTGGTGACCACCACCGCCTCCCCGGCCCCGTTGATGAACGGCACGTTGGTCAGGGTGTACGGGCCTGGCTGCAGTTCGGTGGTGCTGGACTTGAAACCGTTGATGAACAGGTCGAGCGACGTGGGGACCGCCGCTTCACCGGCGAACGCAGGCAACGGGTAAGTGACAAGATCCGGACGCACCGCGAAGTCGCGTGACAGCTGCACCCCGCCCACGCGCACCGAACTGCTCCAGGGCAACGCACCCGTCACGAAGTCACCGGCTTCGTAGGTCAGCAGGCGCTGCTCGTCGGTAAAGCGCCAGGTGGTGTCGTAACGCATGAAACCTCGGCGCGTATCGTCCGCCTGTGCGCCATTGAAAGACTGGCGCCACTGCCCGGTACTGGAAAAGGTACCCCAGCTGTCGAACAGGCGCAGCTCGTTCCAGGCGGCCAGGTAGGTGCCGCCTTCATCGGTGTCGTTGAGATACAGGTCGTAGTTGAACAAGGCGCCAAAACTGCTGCGCGCATCGCTGGCCGGGTAAAGGTTGCGATCACCTACTTGCTGGTCAGGCAACCAGGCCGGCGGCACCTGCAGCAGCAGGCGCTGGTTCTGACTGTCGTAATCGGTATGCAGCCCCGCAATGCTGTCCAGGGCCACCTCCCCCTGGGGGTTGCCCGGCAGCGAAACGCCGGCTGCACGCAATAGTTCGCTGTCCAGGTACAACCGCCCGGCCCGCTGCTGCACCGGTATCAGTTCAACCCTGGGCATCTGGTTCACCACCAGGTCGAGGTAAAGGGTGGCCTCGGCGATGGCGGACATCTCCGTGGGCGGTGGGGGCAAGTCGTCGGCCAGCACCAGCGCGGGGCTGACCATGGCCAGCCCCAGGCACCAGCGGCACGTCGTCGCCGGGAGCCACTTCACACACGGTTTCCAACCATTGCCGGGTCCTCCTTGGCCCCTGCACTTCATTCAGCCGTTGGCTCATTGGCCTTGGCGGATGGCGTCCGCCGAGCGCTGACCATTGACCCTGCCCATGAGCACGCTGCCGTTGCCGGATGCGATGGGAGCCGGCCAGCGCATGCTTGCCCCCGGCAGCACATAGCCCAGCAGGCCTTCAGCCAGTGGCTTGCTCTGGCTGCCTTGCTGCACGACCACATCGGTCAACCGCGCATGGACCGGGCCCGTGTTACGCAGTTCAATGTAGGGCTTGCCCTGCACCGTCACCGGGCGCCAACTGAGCTGCGGCTTGCCCACGCCCTCGGCATTGCGTCTGCCGTCAGGGTCGGCCTTGCCCCACAGCCCTTCGCCGTAGACGAACAGCGGCACCGAATAGCGCATCTGCAAACGAATGGCCGCCGTCGCGCCGGGCTCGGCCTTGTCGACCGGGATGGCGGGCGGAATCTCGTCGATGATGATGCGGTAGGCCTGCTCCTGGCCGGCGGGTGAAGGGCCGGTACGGGTCAGGCGGATCAGCTGCTTCTGCCCGGGTGCAATGTTGGCGACCGGCGGGCTGCCGATAATCTCGCGCTGCGCCTGGAACTGCTCCTGGTAGTCACCCTGGCGCCAGGCGAATACCCGCACCTGCAGGTTTGCCGGTGCAGTGCCACGGTTTTCCAGCCACAACGCACCTGCCTTCTGGTCGGCCTCCAGCACCGGGTCAATTGGCCAGATCAGCACCGAAGTGGCCGCCCAGGCCGGCAGGCTTGCCAGTGACAACAATCCAGTCAATCCACGCGTCCACTTCGCGCCTGCCCGCATGCAGCTCTCCTTAGACACTTGTCAGGGGTGGCGCTGGCCGTTACCAGGTCACCGTCACTTGCACCACATCGGTATAGGTCCCTGCCGGCAACGTGCCGGTCAGCTGGACCCGCCCGTACACCGGAAGCTTGATCGCCGCCGGGTCGGAATAGCTCACCGCCACGCTCTGGCCGATTCCCAAGGCCTGGCTATAGGCGGCGTCCCGGTACAACTGGTAGGCCAGCACTTGCGTGCCACTGGTGCGCTTCAGGTTGCGTGTGCCACTGGCACTGTTTTGCCCGCCGTCCAGGCTCATGCTCATGGCCACGCCCGGCGTGCACTGGAACGTCACGGTAGAACCACCCAGCGATGTGCTGAGCAGCCCCGTGGACAGCGCCGACTGCGAGCCGTAATCGAGCGTGCCGTAGCTGGTGACACCCCCCACCACCAGGCACCCGGCGACAACTTGCGCCGTCACCGTGAAGGTACTGGTGGTCACTGCCCCCAATGGGGCGGCCAACAACATGCTGACGCCAGTCAGGCTACCTGCCAGCCAGCCGCGCATGGGTCAGAACGACAACTCGACCGAGATCGTGTCGCTGTAGACCCCTGCGGGCAGGCCCGGCTTGCCGACGGCCTTGCCGTAAAGGTTGACCGTCTGAGCGGCGCCGGTACTGGTCGGCAGGGTGATGGTGTCGTCGACCGCCAGCAACGCCGTACGCCCCGCGTCGGTATAGAGGTCATACGGCACAAAGTTGCCAGAACCATCGGCGAGCGCCCGGGTGCCACCGCTCGACTGGCCATCATGCAGGCCTGCACTCACTTTGATCACAGGCACCGTACCTGCCGAGCACAGGATGCTCATGGCGCCACCTCCGCCTCCCAGCACCTGGGCATCGGCGGTAACGAACAAGGCATCCTGGGTACCGAAGTCCAAGGCACCAAAGTTAAGCCCCGACGTGCCCGACGTGCCATTGACCTGGCACGCCGCAGTCAGCGTCAGGGTCGAGCTGATACTCCCCGTCACCGTGGCCGCCTGGGCCTGGGAAGCCAACGCCAGGCCCAGGCCTGCGAGGACGCAATATGAAAGGTTCGTTCGCATCGGAGTCTCCTTGCGTGGTTACCAGTCCAGGGTCACTCTGAGGGTGTCGCGGTAAAGCCCGGCCGGCAGCGCACGCGGTTGCGCCACTACCACACCGTAGATGGGAATCGGTACTTGCTGGCTGCTGCGAATGGTGAAGGCCCGCGCCTGGCCGACGCCGTAGCGGCTGTTACCGCCTGGGTCGACCGCCAGCTGATAAGGAATCAGTTCACGGCCGTTGCTCAGGCGGCGAATGCCATCGTCGCCATTGAGGCCACCATTGATACGCACGTTGAAGGCTCGAACCTCAGGCGTGCAACTGATCTGCAGGCTGCCCTGGCCGCCCACTTCGTCCACCTGGCTGCGCAACGGCTGGTCCCAGTTCGGACCGCGCTCGCCAAAGTCCAGTACGCCTGGGTCACCCAGCACGGCCGGTTGCGTCTCGTTGCTGCTGATCTGGCAAGACGCGCTGATCACCAGCCGCGCCTGGATGAAACCGGTGGTGCTGCCATGCACCGCACCGCCGGGGACCAGCAGCGGGCCGAGGGTGAGCAACAGGATCGAAGTGCGGCTCATGGCATGGCGTCCTTGTGCATGGTGGCGTCCCTACCAGGTGACGGTGACTTTCAGCAGGTCGGCATAAACCCCTGCATCCGGCACCCAGGCCAGTTTGTCGATACGTGCATACAGCGGCAACTCCACCGAACCGCTGCCCGGCACACGCGCCGACTGGGCTACCCCCACCGCCAGAGGCTCACGCCAGGCAGCGTCACGGTACAAGCGGTAAGGAATGGGCCGCGCCTGGCGATCGTCGCTGGCCAGGTAGCGCAGTTCGCCGACGCCACCATGCTGGCCACCGTCGACGCGCACCTGATAGGGCGTATCCGGGTTGCACTCCAGGCGCGGCGGACGCTGGCTCAGCAGCACACCACTCAAGGGCGCGCCAGGGCCATCCAGGCGCGCCGTCGCCCCTAGGTCGATACGTCCCAGGGCCTGAGCTCCCGCATCGCGGGTCTGGTTGACCAGCATGCAGCCACGCTGCACCAGTACCCGCACTTCCACGAGAAAATCCGCCGCCACGGTACTGCCGCTGAACAACAGGCCGAACAGCGCGGCCAGCATGCGCTCCGTCACCTTGTTATCCTTATCGAAACGTCCTGAACTGAGCGTAGCAGTGAGGCGGCGCAACCGATGTGGCATAACGCCATTTTTTTGTATTAGCGATAAAGCGATACGGTCGCATCAAAAAAAGCCTGTACCGCACAGAACCCGTGGCCTCCCCGTGCCTCCAATGGCCAGGAGCCGGTAAATTCGCCGGGATTCTGTTAGGGTGAATCGTATTCGTCCCGCGCCAGACACCTGTGCCGTACACGGACGGACATGACAGGAGCTTTTTCAATCATGACTGCAGACAACTCACTGGCAGACGCCATGGAGCGCTGTGCCCAAGAACCGATCCAGGTTCCGGGCAGCATCCAGCCACACGGCTTTCTGCTGGTGCTGGATGCCACCGACCTGTGCGTGCTGCAGGCCAGTGAAAATGTCGAGCACTGGTTGGGCTTGCCAGCCCGCGAACTGATCGGTTGCCACTTCGCCGACCTGGTTCACGAGGGCTTTGACCTGCACGCGCACCTCACACGGCTTCCCGAAGACGAAGTCTTCCCCTTCCACATTGGCGACGTGCGCTTGCGCCAGGGCGCACCCATCAGTGCCCAGCTGCACATGCTGGTCCATTGCCACGATCAGGTACTGATTGCCGAGTTCGAACCGCCCCGCCTGCCAGCAGACCTGGTCGGGCAAGGCGACTACTACCCGTTGGTGCGCAGCTTTGTCGCCAGTCTGCAACTGGCCGGCAGTATCGAAGACCTTCTGCAACAAGCGGTGCTGCAGCTCAAGCGCATTACCGGCTTTGGGCGGGTCAAGGCCTACCGTTTCGATGCCGAAGGCAATGGCCAGGTGCTGGCCGAGGTAGCCGACCCGGGCTACCCCAGCTACGCAGGCCTGTGTTTCCCAGCTGCAGACATCCCGCGCCAGGCGCGCGCGCTGTACCGGGTCAACCGTATCCGCGTGATCGAGGATGCCAACTATCAGCCCTCGCCACTGCTGCCCGCAACCAACCCGCGCACTGGCAAGGCGCTGGACATGAGTTTCGCTGTACTGCGCAGCGTGTCACCCGTGCACCTGCAGTACATGCGCAACATGGGCACGCTGGCCTCGATGTCGCTGTCGATCGTGGTCGACGGCGAGCTGTGGGGACTGATTTCCTGCCACCATCAGCAGCCACGCCCGGTGGACCTGCGCACCCGCACGGCCTGCGAGCTGTTGGCCAGCGTACTGTCGTTGCAGATAGAGTCCCGCGAGTCCCATGCCAGCACGCGCAAGCTGCTGGCGCTGCGCCAACACATCGTACGCATGATCTCGTCCATGGCCGACCACGACAGCGTCAGTGAAGGCTTGCGCGACCTGCCTCACGTGCTGCTGGCCTTCGCCGACGCCCAGGGCGCGGCAGTGATCTCGGCCGACCGCTGTGACCTGATTGGCCAGACCCCGCCTGAGGCCCAGGTGACGGCGCTGGTGCACTGGCTAGGCCAACGTGACGAAGACAGCGTGTTCCATAGCGACAACCTGCGCCGCGACATCACTGAGCTACCCGAGCTGGCAAACCATGCTGGCGGGGTGCTGGCAGTGGCCATCTCGCAGATCCACTCGCACTACCTGCTGTGGTTCCGCCCCGAGCAGATACGCACGGTCAACTGGGCCGGCCAGCCGACCAAGCAGGTCGGGCCACAGGGCAACCTCGACCCGCGGCACAGTTTTGAACGCTGGCAGGAAGAACTGCGCGGCTATTGTCAGGCGTGGGACCCACTGGTGATCGAGGGCGTGATGGAGCTGCGCACCGCGGTACTGGGCATTGTCCTGCGCAAGGCCGAAGAGCTGGCACAACTGGCTGGCGAACTGCGCCGCTCCAACAAGGAGCTCGAAGCGTTTTCCTACAGTGTTTCCCACGACCTGCGCGCCCCGCTGCGGCACATCGCCGGCTATACCGAACTGCTTGGCGAAATCGAAGGCCAGGGCCTGAGCGAACGCGGCAAGCGCTTCCTGCAGCATATCGGTGAAGCGGCGCACTTTGCCGGGAGCCTGGTCGACAACCTGCTCAACTTCTCGCAGATGGGCCGCTCGGCCTTGCGCCTGTCCGACGTCGACCTCAACGCCCTGGTCGAGGCCATTCGCAGCGAGCTGGCCCCCGATTACGAAGGCCGCGCAATCGTTTGGGACATCGCCCCGCTGCCCAAGGTGATCGGCGACCCGGCATTCATCAACATGGCCTTGCACAACCTGATAGCCAATGCCATCAAGTACACTCGCGGCCGTACGCCTGCTCGCATCGAAATCAGTGCCGTACAGCACCCTGACGAAACCGAGGTCTGCATCCGCGACAATGGCGTGGGCTTCGACATGGCCTACGCCAACAAGCTGTTCGGCGTCTTCCAGCGCCTGCACCGCATGGAAGATTTCGAAGGCACCGGCATTGGCCTGGCGAGCGTACGCCGCATCATTGAGCGCCATGACGGTCGAGTCTGGGCCACTGGCCAGATCGACCAGGGCGCCAGCTTTCACTTCACCCTACCCCGAAACACTGCTACCTGAGGCACCGCTACCATCATGCTCAAGCCCATTCTGCTGGTCGAAGACAATCCCCGAGACCTGGAGCTGACCCTGCTGGCCCTGGAGCGCAGCCAGTTGGCCAACGAGGTCATCGTGCTGCGTGACGGCGCCGATGCGCTCGACTACTTGCTGCGCCGCAACGCCTATGCCGAGCGCGATGACGGCAACCCTGCCGTGCTGTTACTCGACCTGAAACTGCCTAAGGTCGACGGCCTGGAAGTGCTCAAGGAAGTGCGCGCCACTGCCGAACTGCGCAGCATCCCCACCGTGATGCTGACCTCTTCGCGCGAAGAGCCCGACCTGCTGCGCGCCTACGAGCTGGGGGTAAACGCTTATGTGGTCAAACCCGTGGAGTTCAAGGAATTCGTCACCGCCATCTCCGACCTCGGGGTATTCTGGGCAGTGCTAAACGAACCGCCACCCGGCTCACTGCGACTGAACCGTCGCGGTAGCAACTGAGGCCGCCGCGACGATGCAGCAAACGCCGTTGAAAATACTGATGGTCGAAGACAGCTCGATGGACGCCGAGCTGACCCTGATGCGCCTGGAGCGCAGCGGGCTGCATGTTCAGTCACAGCTGGTGTTCGACCATGCAGGTGTCGAACATGCCCTGCGCCAGGCCCGCTACGACCTGATCTTGTGTGACTGCGTGCTACCAGGCTCATCCGGCACCGAAGTGCTGGCCATCGCCCAACGCCTGGCACCCGACATCCCGTTCATATTCCTGTCCGGCATTTATGGCGAAGAGCACGCGGTGGAAATGATCCGCCTGGGCGCGACCGACTATGTGCTGAAGAAGAACCTGCCACTGCTGCCCAAAGCCGTGCGCCGAGCCCTGAGCGAAGTGCAGGAACGCCAACGCCGCCGCCGCGCCGAAGAGGCCCTGGCGGACGTCGAAGCACGTGCTCGCATTGCCATCGACGCCGCCGGCATGGGCACCTGGGACCTGCGCCCGCAAGAGGGCCTGTTGCTGTGGGATGACCGCTGCAAGACCTTGTTCGGCGTGCCCACCAGCACCGAAATGAGCCTTGAAGTGTTCTACGCCGGCATCTACCCCGATGACCTGCCACTGGTGCGCGAGGCAGTGGAACATGCCATGCGCCCGGAAAGCGGCGGTCATTACCGCGTGGAGTTTCGGATCGCGCAACCCAATGGCCTGGAGCCCCGCTGGTTGCTGAGCAGCGGCCAGAGCCAGTTCGTCGATGATCAGTGCGTTCGCTTTTCAGGCGTACTGCAGGACATCCACACGCAACGCCAGGCCACCCAGGCGCTGCGTCAGCTGAACGAGATGCTCGGCGAGCGGGTTGAGCGCCGTACCCGCGAACGTGATCGTGCCTGGGAGCTGTCGCAAGATTTGCTGGCCGTGCTGAACAAAGACCTGACCCCGGTCGCACTGAACCCCGCCTGGGAAGCCAGCCTGGGCTTCTCACGCGAACGCCTGAGCCAGTCCTCCTTGCTGCACCTGCTGCCTGAGCACGACCAGGAACAGTTACTCACCGAACTGGCCGCCCTCTCCCACGGCCGCACCAGCGCGCGCTTTGTCGGCCGCATCCTGCACGCCGGCGGCCAACAGCGCTGGCTGTCGTGGGTGGTGGTGCCGGAGGACACCCTGCTGTACGTGGTGGCACGCGACATCACCAGCGAGCGCGAAGCCGCCCTGGGCCTGGCAGATGCCAACGCCCGGCTGCGCGAACAGATCAACGAGCGCGAGCGCATCGAGGCCGCTCTGCAGCAGATGCAGCGGCTGGAAGCGGTTGGGCAACTGACGGCTGGCGTGGCGCATGACTTCAATAACCTGCTGACGGTGATACTCACCGGTGCCAGCTTTCTGGAGCGCGACCTGGCCAAGGCCGACCTGGACAAGGCCCGCACTCGCCTCACCCATATCCGCGAAGCGGGCGAGCGTGGTGCCAAGCTGACCTCGCAGTTGCTGGCCTTCTCCCGCCGCCAGCGTCTGGAGCCAGTGCCGCTGAACCTCAACCGTACCCTGGCCGGCCTGGAAGAGCTGCTGCGCCGCACGCTGGGTGGCAACGTTTCGGTGCGTCTGGACCTGGACCTGGCCCTGTGGCAGGCACTGACCGACCCCACCCAGACCGAGATGATCATCCTCAACCTGGCGATCAATGCCCGCGATGCCATGCCCGACGGCGGTCAGCTGACCCTGACAACGCGCAACACCCATATCGACCAGCGCCCGCAACGTCCGGAAGACCCAGACCCGGGCGAGTACGTGATGCTGAGCATCCGCGATACCGGTTGCGGCATGAGCGAAGACGTGCTGGCCAAGGTATTCGAGCCTTTCTTTACCACCAAGGACATTGGCAAAGGTTCGGGCCTGGGCCTTGCCCAGGTGTTCGGCTTTGCCAAGCAGTCCGGTGGCGGCGTGCGCATCGACACCACCCTCGGTCGCGGTACCGAGGTGGCGGTATACCTGCCGGCGGTAAAAGAGGAGATGGTGAACGAACCCGTAGCAGCAGTGCTCAGTCAGTCGATCAGCGAGAGCGGCCATAACCGCACGGTGCTGCTGGTGGACGACGACCACCTGGTCCGCGACATGCTTGGCGATGTGTTACGCCAGTACGGCTACCAGGTGCGCCAGGCGCACAGCGGCGAGCAGGCATTGGCATTGCTGGATGACGATATTGACCTGCTGCTGACTGATTTCGCCATGCCCGAGTTCAATGGTGCACAACTGGCGCTGGCTGCCCGCGAACGGTACCCCCGCGTGCCGGTGGTGTTCCTGACCGGTTATGCGGAGTTGCAGGGGCTGGAACTGCCGGGCAGCCTGGTGATCCAGAAGCCGGTGCAGGCTGATGAACTGGCCAGGGCGCTGAACGAAATGCTGGGGATTTCCGGGTAACCCGGTACGGCACGACCCGCGCTCAGGAGGCGCGGAGGCGCGCAAAATCACAAAAACGCGAAAACCCAGTGCTCATCTTTCCTGGCACCGGGTTAAATACGTTTGAATCTTGAAAAATGGCAGGGGCGGCTGGATTCGAACCAACGCATGGCAGGATCAAAACCTGCTGCCTTACCGCTTGGCGACGCCCCTGTATCGGATGCAGCATTTGCTGCTCTGACAATTCCAACTGAGTGACAACTGGGTTGTTGTCTTGGAATGCGCGGCACTTTAACAACAAACTTTCGGTCTGTGAACCCCCCTGATAAAAAAAATTGCCAAAAAACAGCGAGTTAGTCATGTCGGCGCTGGCGCAGCGACCGTCCGTCGGTTTCCACCCGCCTCGCTTCAACACAATCGCATTCCGCACTTCCAATCAGGTAAGCCCATCGCATTGACCAAGGAGGACCCCATGCCCGTCTCTCACGACCTCTACCAGGACCTGCACTACCCGCGCGAAATCGTCCAGCAGCGCCGCCAGCAGGACAAGGCGCTGGACCGCTTGCTGGACGAATACATGGACATCGACAACCAGGTGCTGGCTGCCGAATCGATATCGGCCGGTAACTTCGTCGACGAAGACCTGCGCCACCTCAAGGAGCGTCGCCTGGCGGTGAAGTACCTGATCGAGCGCCAGCTGGAACGAAAGGCATAGCCCGTGAGGGCAAACAGACGGCCAGACCTATCGCAACAAGTGATGATTGCCCGGCACTTTCTCTATTAGTCAAAATGGCCGCTCTCGGGCAATCTGCAGGCTGCCCCCGCCATCGCCCAAGGAGCGTCGCTTTTGTCTGCCTGGATCCCTACCCCGCTGCGCCAGCTTGGCCAACGCTTGCGCGGCGCCACCCATCAACAGAGCGAGCTGCTCGGCTGGTTCGAGGACAAGGCGCACAGCCGCGGTTATCAGCTGAGTGACGGCCAGCGGCGGGTAATCCACTGCATGGCCGAGCAACTGATGCAGCTTGAACAAGGTCAACCGCGCAGTCTGTACCTGTACGGCTCGGTCGGCCGTGGTAAAAGCTGGTTGCTCGATGGCTTTTTCCAGGCCGTGCCGATAGCCGACAAGCTGCGCCTGCATTTTCATGATTTCTTTGCACGCCTGCACCAGGGCATGCACCGCCACCGGGCGCTGGACGACGCGCTGGGCGCAACGCTGGACGAGCTGGTGGGTGGTTGCCGGGTGCTGTGCTTCGACGAATTCCACGTGCATGACATAGGCGATGCCATGCTGCTCACCCGGCTGTTCAACGCCTTGTTCGCCCGTGGCGTGTACCTGCTGGTGACCTCTAACTACGCGCCCGAAGGGCTGTTGCCCAACCCGCTGTATCACGAACGTTTTCTGCCGGTCATTCGCCTGATCAACAGCTCGATGCACGTGCTCGAAGTCGGTGGCGACACTGATTTTCGCAGCTTGCCGGCCAACCGCGAGCATCAGCGTTTTACCCAGGGCCATTATGTCTGGCCGGGTAATGCGGCGCAGCGCCAGGCACTGAACGTGCCGAACGAACAACCGGTGATACTGGACGTGAACAAGCGCCCGCTGCGAGCGCTGGCCATCGATGGCCGGCGGGTGGTGCTTGGCTTTGACGATCTGTGCGAGAAGGCCACCGCGGTCATCGATTACCTGGTGCTGGCCAGGGAGTATGACGAGTGGGTCATCGATGGGCTGGATGACCTCTCGGCGTGTTCGCTGGCGGCTCAGCAGCGCTTCGTCAACCTGGTGGATGTGCTGTATGACCAGGATCGGCGGGTGATTGTCATAGGTAAACGTCCGCTGGAAGAGAGCCTGGGCGGCCCGCTGGCCGACCTGATGCGTACCCGCAGCCGGTTGGGGCAACTGCACCAGATTGCCCCCTGAGACTGCAGTGCCTGAAACGGCCCATTCGCGGGTGAACCCGCGCCTACGAAGGGGCCATCGAGGTCAAACCATCAACCCGCCCTGGGCAAATCCGCCAGCACCGCTTCGATCTCTCCCAGCACTGCCGGGTCATCCAGGGTCGAAGGCGGCACATAATCCTGCCCATCGGCAATCTTGCGCAGCACCGCCCGCAGTATCTTGCCGGAACGGGTCTTGGGCAGGCGCTTCACCAGCCGTACCCGATTGAAACAGGCCAGCGGGCCAATTTCCTCGCGCACGCTACCCACCAGCTCCACCAGCAACTGCGCCTCGGCAATGCCCTCGCCATCCTTGAGTACGACCAGCGCCAACGGAACCTGGCCCTTGATCTCGTCATGCACGCCGATCACAGCACACTCCGCTACCGCCGGGTGCCGGGCGACCAGGTCTTCCATTTCACCGGTGGACAAACGATGACCAGAAACGTTGATCACATCATCGGTGCGCCCCATGATGTAGACGAAGCCATCATCGTCCAGATAGCCGCCATCGCCCGTGTGGTAATACCCCGGGTACGTGCGCAGGTAGGCCTGCAGGTAGCGCTCGTGATCCCCCCACAGCGTCTGGCTGCAGCCGGGGGGCAGTGGCAGTGCAATCACGATCGAACCCTGATGGTTGGCCCCGAGCAAGTGGCCTTCGTCATCCAGTACGCGAACGTTGTAACCCGGCACTGCGCGGTTGCTCGACCCTGGCTTCGCCGCGCTGCCCTCCAGCCCGACGCAAGGCGCGGTCACCGGCCAGCCGGTCTCGGTCTGCCACCAATGGTCGTGCACCGGCTTGCCACTCACCCGCTCCAGCCATTCATGAGTGCTGGAATCCAGCTTTTCCCCCGCCAGGAACAGTTGACGCAGCGAGCTGAGGTCATGCTTGCGAATCAGGTCGCCCTCCGGGTCTTCCTTGCGGATGGCGCGCATGGCCGTAGGTGCACAGAACAGCGCGTTGACCTGGTACTGCTCCACCACCCGCCAATAGGCCGAAGCATCCGGGGTGCGGATCGGCTTGCCTTCGTAGAACACCGTGGTACAGCCGCCCATCAACGGCCCGTAAACGATCAGTGAGTGACCGACCACCCAACCGACATCGGAAATGCCCCACCACACATCGCCGGCCTGCATGCCATAGATATGGCGCATGGCGTAACACAGCGCCACGGCATTGCCGCCGTTTTCCCGGACGATACCCTTGGGTTTCCCGGTGGTGCCCGACGTGTACATGATGTACAGCGGGTCGCCGGCATCCAGCTCGACGGGCGCCACCGGCTCGGCGCCGGCCAAGGCCGCCTGCCAGTCCAGGTCGCGGCCTGGCAGCAGTTCAGCGTGGGCCTGTGGCCGCTGCAGCACCAGCACATTGCGCGGCTGGTGACGGGCCAGTTGCAGGGCACGGTCAACCAGTGGTTTGTAGGCAATGACCCGGTCGAACTCCAGCCCGCACGATGCCGTCAGCAACAAGGTGGGTCGGGCGTCATCGATGCGCAGGGCCAACTCGTTGGCGGCAAAGCCACCGAACACGACCGAATGCACCGCGCCGATCCGCGCGCAGGCCAGCATCGCCATGGCCGCTTGCGGCACCATGGGCATGTAGATGATCACGCCATCGCCCTTGTTCACCCCCAGCTGGCGCAGCAAACCGGCCAGGCGTGCTACCTCGTCGCGCAACTGGTTGTAGGTGTAGGTCTGCTGCACGCCGGTCACTGGCGAATCGTAGATCAGCGCCAACTGCTCGCCCCGGCCCTGCTCGATCTGGTGATCGAGGGCCAGGTAACAGCTGTTGAGGCGGCCATCAGCGAACCAGCGGTGGGTACCGTCGGCGTTGTCTTGCAGGGTCAAGGCAGGCTTGCGGTGCCAGGCCAGGTGTGCGGCCTGTTCCGCCCAGAACGCGGCAGGGTCGGAAATGGAATGGGCGTAGCTGTGCTGGTAGCTCATGTCGTTAGAAACCCGGTACTTGTTGTTATTGAAGGGCGAAACTTGAGTATGGACCGCTCTACCCATGCCGCCATGGGACTAAAGTCACAACCGACCTGCAAATTTGCAGACAACGCAATAGCGCCCCATAACGGTGCAAAGCCTCTAGAATAGGCCACCCCTTCAACCACCGAGCAGCCCATGGACATCGAGCAGGCCCGTACCTTCCTGGAAATAGTGCGTTGCGGCAGCCTGGTCGCCGCGGCTGAACGCCTGTTCGTGTCACAAACCGCGATCACCGCGCGCGTGCAGCGCCTGGAACAGCAACTGGGTTGCCAGCTGTTCGTGCGTAGCCGCAGCGGCGCCAGCCTGACCAGCGATGGCGAAGCGTTCGTCAGTTATGCCAACCAGTTGGTGCAAACCTGGGAAGCTGCGCGCCGCGACCTGCCGTTGCCTGAAGGTTGCCAGCAGGTGCTGCATGTGGGCGGTGAGGTGAGCCTGGGCAACCCGATGATGCTCGACTGGGTAAGTGCCCTGCACCGTGAACTGCCCAGCCATGCCATCCGCAGCGAAGTCAGCGATGGAGAGTCGCTGCTGCGCAAGGTCGAGATGGGCTTGCTGGACGCCGCGCTGGTCTACCAGCCGACCTACGGTCCAGGCCTGCAGGTGGAGCAGTTGATGGAAGAGAAGCTGATTCGCGTGCGCCGGGTCGAGCGGCCCGAGCCGTACATCTACATCGACTGGGGCGAGGCCTTCCGCCGCCAGCATGATGCGGCCCTGCCCGACTGCGCGCGCCCGGCGCTTAGCTTCAACCTTGGCCCGTTGGCCCTGCAGTTCATACTCGACCAAGGTGGCAGTGGCTACTTCCGCACGCGGGTGGTGCAGGCCTATCTGGACAGCGGCGTGTTCGAGCGGGTACCTCAGGCTCCGGAGTTCACCTACCCGACCTTTCTGGTGTACCCGCGAAAACGTGACAGCGAAGCCCTGCAACAGGCCTTCGCGATCCTGCGCCGGCTGGTCGCTGCCGGCGCCAGCGACTGGTCACAGCGCTGGGACCCGGTTATCTGAAGCCTCGGTCTTGCTGAGCAACTGACGCTTGAGGCCGGCAATCAGGTCGGTCTGGGTGATCACCCCCACCAGCTTGTCGCCATCAAGCACCGGCAAGCAGTGCAGGCCTTGTTCGCACAACAAGGGCAGCAGGCGCTCCAACGGGTGCTGGCTGCTGACACTGACAACCCGCCTGCTCATCACTTGCGCCATGCGCACTGCCTGGCGGCCGAACAGACCGCGCCAGCTGAAACGCCCACGCTGCATCGCCGGGCCAACCAGGTCGCTGAGGCTGACGATGCCTACAAGCTCGCCGTGCTGCAGGACAGGCAGGGTTTTCAGGTGATGGCTGGCGAGCATTTTCCAGGCCTGCTCCAGCGTGGTATCAGGTGTGGCGAACTGCACATCGCGGGACATCACCGAGGCCGCGGTGATACCGCCAAGGCTGCGCTGCAGGGCGTGCTGCTCGGTGGCGAGGATGATGCGCTCCAGCTCGTCACGGGTGACATCGACGAACTCGCCCAGCTCTTCCAGGGCCTGGTCCAGGTCTTCACTGCGGATGCCGACCCGCTCGCCGGGCAGCGGGTCATGGGTGTGATGCAGGTCTTTGCGTGGCACCGCGCCTTTCGGGTAGCGCACACCCGTCAAACGGTTGTAGGCGATTGCCACTGTCACCAGGATCAGCGCATTGAGCAGCACCGGCTCCAGCAGATGATCGCCCATGGCGGTCAACCCCGGGTCGGCCAGCACCGCGCTCACTGCCACGCCGCCACCCGGCGGGTGCAGGCAGCGCAACAGGCACATGACCAGGATCGAGATGCCGAGCGCCGCAGCAGCCACCCACAGCTCGGGGCCAAAGCCTTCGCGCATGGCCAGCCCCACTGCACCCGCCAGGGCGTAGCTACCCAACACTGGCCAAGGTTGGGCCAGGGGGCCGGAATGCACCGCAAACACCAGTACCGCCGAAGCAGCCAGCGGGCCGAGCAAGTGCAGGGCGATGCTGGGGCCATAGGCCAGGCTGGTCAGCCAGCCCGCGAGGAACAGACCAAGCAGCGCACCGACACCGGCACGCAACCATTCTTTTGGGGGGATGTTGAGAGGGGCCGGCAACAGCCGCTGCAGACGACTTTCGGAACGCGAGGCAGACATTTGGGCAATCGGGATCTTTGATTTTTCTGTTCAAAAAGAAAGCCCAGCCGAGTTGGCCTGGGCCTCGTATTGCGCATGCAATAGCACAAGGGGCTCCGTCCGTGGAGAGATGGAAACCGCAGGGTTTCGTGGGAGGATTTTGCCGGGTGGGGGGAATTTGGGCTAATTCAAAAAACTGCGGCTGTACTGCAATTTTTTTGCAGTACTGATAGGACCAAAGGACGCGGCGCGCCCTTTCGCGACACAAGGCCCCACAGGGGATTGCGTACACCTGTGGGAGCGGCCTTGTGTCGCGATGGGCCGCACAGCGGCCCCGGCATTAACGAGCCTTGCGCGGCAGGTCGATGCTCACCCGCAACCCGCCCAGCGGGCTCTCCAGCAAGCCCAGGCGCCCTCCCCATGCGTCAACGATATCGCGCACGATGCCCAACCCCAGCCCATGCCCAGCCACCTGTTCGTCCAGCCGCGAACCACGCTCCAGCACCTGCTGCCGCTGGTCTTGCGGTATACCCGGGCCATCGTCATCAACCCACAGCCGGTAGCCCTCGGCGTTCGGCGCGATACCCAGGCGCACTTCGCTGTCTGCCCACTTGCAGGCGTTGTCCAGCAGATTACCCAACAGTTCCAGAACGTCCTCGCGGTCCCATGGCAACAACACCCCGGGCGACACATCACTTGCCAGGAGCAGGCCCTCGCCATGAATCATGCCCAAGGTCCCGAGCAACCCCGGCAGTTCGGCATCACAATCGAACTGCGCGCCCGGCAGCGCATCCCCTGCCAGGCGCGCACGGTTCAGCTCGCGCGCCAGGCGTTCCTGAATCTGCTGCAACTGCTCACGCATTTGCGCCCGTACCTCCGGCAGACCCTGCAAGCGTTCACTGGAGGCCAGGCTCAGCAGCACCGCCAGCGGCGTCTTCAGCGCATGGCCGAGGTTACCGAGGGCATTGCGTGAACGGCGCAGGCTGTCTTCGGTATGGCTAAGCAAATGGTTGATCTGCCCCACCAGCGGTACCAACTCGCTGGGCACCTCGGCATCCAGCTGCGAGCGCTGCCCCTGCTGCAGCTGGGCGATCTGCTGGCGTGCCCGCTCCAGCGGCCGCAGCGAGCGGGTAACCGTGATGCGCTGTAGCACCAGAATCAGAATCAGCGCCACCAGGCCCATGCCCAGGCCGATCTGCTGCAAGCGCCGAAAACCTTCGCGCACCGGCGAATAGTCCTGAGCCACACTGATCGAAATGTCCTGGCCCAGGCGCCGGTAGTCGGCACGCAGGGCCAGCAGTTGCTGGCCTTCCGGGCCGAGTTCATGGCTATCGGAAAGCCCGGGCGCTGCGGGCTTGGGCATGTCCAGGTCCCACAGCGAACGAGACCTCCAGGTACCCTGGTCGAAATCGATGCGGAAGTAGTAACCGGAAAACGGCCGCTGATAGGCAGCCGAGATGCGCCGCTCATCCAGCTGCAGGCCCGAAGGCCCGCGCACCAATGCCACCAGAAGGTTCTCGCTTTCGTTGCGCAGGCCGTTTTCCAGATAACGTTGCAGGCCGGCCTCGAACAGCCACAAGGTCAGTTGCGCCAGCACCACGCCGACCACCACCAATACCGCCACCAGGCCCAGGCTCAGGCGTGCCTGGATCGACTTCACTCGCCGCTCCCCGCATAGATGTAGCCTTGCCCGCGACGGGTTTCGATCACACTGCGGCCCAGCTTGCGGCGCAAATGGTTGACGTGGACCTCCAGCACGTTCGAGTCGCGCTCGGTTTCACCGTCGTAGAGGTGCTCGGCCAGGTGGCTTTTGGACAGGATCTGCTGCGGGTGCAGCATGAAGTAGCGCAGCAGGCGGAACTCGGCGGCGGTCAGTTGCACATCCACCCCGTCGCGGCTCACGCACTGACGGCTTTCGTCAAGGTGCAGGCCGGCCGCTTCCAGCTTCGGCTGATTGGCCAGGCCACGGGCGCGGCGCAGCAACGCCTGAATGCGCAGTTGCAGCTCTTCGGGGTGGAAGGGCTTGCTCAGGTAATCGTCAGCCCCGGCCTTCAGCCCTTCGATGCGCTCGGCCCAGGAGCCGCGGGCGGTGAGGATCAATACCGGCGTGGCCAGGCCGGCGGCGCGCCACTGGGCCAGCACGTCCAGACCGGGCAAGCCAGGCAGGCCGAGGTCCAGGATGATCAGGTCGTAAGGCTCGCTTTGCCCCTGGTAAACCGCGTCACGGCCATCAGCCAGCCAGTCCACGGCATAGCCCTGGCGCTGCAGGCCGGTGGTCAGTTCATCGGCCAACGGTACGTTGTCCTCGACAAGCAACAGGCGCATTCAGTCATCTTCCTCGTCTTTGAGCAGGGCGCCGGTGCTGGCATCGAGCTTGATCTCGCGCACCACACCTTCAGTCGTCAGCAACTCGACTTCATATTCGTAGCGATCATCGTCTTCTTCCAGCTCGGCTTCCAGCAGACGCGCCCCGGGATGACGCCCCAGGGCGGTCTCGAGCAGCTGTTCGAGCGGCAGGATGATGCCCTTCTGACGGAGCTTCAGGGCTTCATCCTGATCCAGGTCGCGGGCAACAGCCAGGGAGCAGACGGCAAGCAGCGAGAGCGCCAGGTAACGTGCCGTCCGGGATACATGGATCATCAGCTGTCTCGTGCGTCCTTGAGTACCTCACCGGTCTTGGCATCCATGTCGACGTCCCATTCGACGTTCTGCGTATCACGCAGCTCGACCTTGTAGATGTAGCGGCCGTACTCGTCTTCAAGTTCCGAGTCAGTGACGGTGGCGCCTGGGTGCTTGGCCACGGCAGCGGCCTTGAGTTCGTCCAGCGACTTGATGGTCTTGGCGTTGACCAGTTTGACCACTTCGTCAGGCTGAACGTCCTTGGCGAAGGCGGCATTGGCGCCCAGGGCGAGGGCAGCGGCGGTGATCAGGGCAGTCATGGTTTTCATCGTTCTTCTCTCCTGAGAACTGTGCAAGTTGTCTACGGGGTTAAGATTAACCAGCGGTCCTTAATTCAACCTGAAAACAGCTGGCGGCATGATAGCGCAGTTACGCCGCCAACCCGACCCGGCCTCGTGCAAGGTGCGGCCTTGTGCTGCGAAAGGGCCAATACAGGCACACACAGGTGTGCTATCTGTAACGGCTGCTTTTAGCCCAAGAGACCCGCCATGAGCGCCATCCACATCAAATACCCCGCCCTCACCTTCAAGGCCGGCCAGCGTGCCTTGCGACACATCCGCGAGCGCGGCCTGCAAGCGGCCGATGTCGGGGTATTGCCGGGCGCGGCGGGTGGGCCGAAGCCGCTGGGCATCCAGGGCCTGGACCTGGCGCTGTTCGGCGAGTGGCTACCCTCGGCACCCCGTCAACGTGCCCTGATCGGCGCATCGATCGGTGCCTGGCGCTTCGCCAGCGTCTGTCTCGACGACCCAGTCGCCGGCATCCGCCGCCTGGGCGAGCTATACACCGAGCAGGATTTTGCCAAGGGCGTCACCCCGGCCGAAATCAGCCGCAGCTGCCAACGCATGCTTGATGACCTGCTGGAGGGCCGCGACGGCCAGCTGCTGGCCAACCCTCACTACCGCCTGAACATTCTGGTGGTGAAAAGCCATGGCCAGCTCGCTCACGACCATCGCGGCCGCCTGGGCCTGGGCCTGGGCTCGGTGGTTGCCAGTAACCTCCTGGGCCGTTCGCGCCTGGCCCGCCACTTCGAGCGCATCATTCTGCACGATGGGCGCGCCGCGCCTCCGCTCGACACGCTGACCGACTTCCCCTCACGCTACCTGCCGCTGGACTTGACCAACCTGCGCCACGCCCTGCTCGCTTCCGGGTCGATACCGATGGTCATGCAGGGCGTGAAAGACATCCCCGGTGCCGGCGCCGGCACCTACCGCGACGGCGGCCTGCTCGACTATCACCTCGACCTGCCTTACCGCGGCGACGACCTGGTGCTGTACCCGCACTTCACCGACAAGGTCGTACCCGGCTGGTTCGACAAGGCCCTGCCCTGGCGCAAGGGCGATGCCACCCGCCTGCAAAACGTGCTGCTGATGACGCCTTCGCCGCAATACCTGGCCGCCCTGCCCTACGGCAAGTTGCCCGACCGCAACGACTTCAAGCGCTTCATGGGCGATGCGCCAGGGCGCAAGCGCTATTGGTACAAGGCCATTGCCGAAAGCCAGCGCCTGGGGGATGAACTGCTGGAACTGACCGCCACCGGGCGGCTGCATGAACGCCTGCAAGCCTTGTAGCGGCCATGCTGGTAGACTGCGCGCATTATTGATTCACACAGAGTTATGACAGCGTGGAAATTTTCAAGGAATTCACATTCGAATCGGCCCACCGCCTGCCCCACGTCCCTGAAGGGCACAAATGCGGCCGTTTGCATGGCCACTCGTTCAAGGTCGGCCTGCACCTGACCGGCCCGCTCGACCCGCACACGGGCTGGATCCGCGACTTCGCCGAGGTCAAGGCGATCTTCAAGCCGATCTATGATCAGCTGGACCACAACTACCTGAACGACATCCCCGGCCTGGAGAACCCCACCAGCGAAGTGATCGCCAAGTGGATCTGGGACCAGGTCAAGCCGCTGATGCCGGAGCTGTCGAAGGTGCGTATTCATGAAACCTGCACCAGCGGCTGCGAATACAGCGGCGATTGATTGGCGCTGCGCCAACCGAGCATGGGTCAAGGATTGGCAAAGAGCGGGCGAGGATGAGGAGGCACGCAAGGGTTCAACACCTGCAGGCTGAACTGGCCACGCTCGCCTCGACGGTTGTTAAGGTATGCAACCCGCTCGACCCTTCGCCTCACTTGCCGACCGTCCGGGCTATAAAGCTTCATGTTCAAGAACAATTGCCCTTCTTGCAACCGCTGCGGATTCAGGCCAGGGATGTGCCACAGTGGCGTTCGTCGCGCGGCGGTCAGCTTGTACAGTACCGTATCCAGATCGATAGGCGGGTCGACGGGTAGCACCACGGATGCCCCGAAGGGGTCGCGCAACGCCAGACTGGCCGGGTCGTCCTTGAGCACACCGGCATCCGAACCCGCAGGGTAAAAGCCCAGGTACCCGTTGCGACTGACGTCGAGCCAGTATTCCAGTGAAGGCCAGCGGTTCACGTTATTGCCCTCATATGCAGGGCGGATCTCGTAAACGAAGCCTGTTGCAAGTCGATAGACACCAAACCAGAAACTGTCACAAAACACACGCTGACGACCCTCGCCCGCCCACAGCGAGTCAATCAGGAAGGATTGCAACATTTCTTCGCCGTAGTCCAGGCTGGTCATCAGCCAACCATCGTCACCGTTCCAATCATCGAATTCGACCCAGAACGGCCGGGTGATTTCATCATCATGAAACTGGGCAGCACGCAACGGTGCATCCAGCAATTGCCAGCGGCATGTCGCGGTAAAACTCAGCAGCGGTTCAAAATACAGATCCGCCATCATCGGTACTCCATACGCTCGATAAAAAAGCACAATGGCGCCTTTTCAAAGCATGGAGCAGAAAGAAGGCTTACCTCAGTTCGGCACGCAGGAAGGCAGGGGCTATGTAGCGCTGGTAATGCGCCTCGGACAACAGGAAGAATTCGCGGTCGATGGCGTCGCGCAATTGGGGCAGTTCCCAGTCACGGAACTCCGGCAGCAACACCATGCCATAGGCCTCCAGATCACGGATCATCCGCGCCCCGCGGGCAATCAGCTGATACGCCCAGCAGTATTCCGATTGCTGCTCGACAAAACGGATCGAACGCTGCTGCAGTTGCTGGCGCAGCAAGCCTTTGTCGAACACTTCCAGCTTGGCCATCATCACCTGCGCCAGAAGCTGCTCCAGACGCAGCCACACGGCGCGTTTCTGCGCCTCGTCATAGCCATTCCAGTGGATCACTTCATGGTGGAAACGCTTGCAGCCACGGCATACCGTGTCTCCATACACCGTGGAGCAAAGGCCGACGCATGGGGTTTTGATGGATTGGTTGGACATGGAAAAACAACAGCTTGGCGATGGAACACAGGCCCATGTTAGCCCTTTGTCTAACCAGGGTCACTCGTTAAAGTCATGAACACCGCCTTACCTTCAGGCTTTTTTTACCGTAGAATCACCCGGCCTTTTCAAAGGCAACAATGTCCGTTGGAAGCTGTTTTCAAAGCGTCACGAGCACAGTTGATCCGGTAGAACGGCGTTGGCCCGGGCCATGCATCCCTCGCATGCCCGCGCCAGCCCTCATCAGTCCCGTTCTGCAGGCGTAAAACTTTGAAAGCAGCTTCTGTAAGGATTCCTTGCGACCCTGGTTGGGCGGCCCACAAAGCCGCAGCAGCGCATGGGTGCATTGAATGCTGGATAAGCGTCCCGGACCCCCTTTAGGGACCACTGATGAGGGAAATAACTGTGCTTGAAGCCTACCGCAAACACATCGAAGAGCGCGCCGCCCTGGGTATCGTTCCCCAGCCGCTGAACGCCGAACAAACTGCAGGCCTGGTCGAGCTGCTGAAAAACCCGCCGGCCGGCGAAGAAGCCTTCCTCGTAGACCTGATCACCAACCGCGTACCGCCAGGGGTCGACGAAGCTGCCTACGTCAAGGCCGCTTTCCTCTCCGCCGTCGCCAAGGGCGAAGCCAAGTCGCCACTGATCGACCGCAAGCACGCCACCGAACTGCTGGGCACCATGCAGGGCGGCTACAACATCGAAACGCTGGTCGCACTGCTGGATGACGCCGAACTGGGCGCCGTCGCGGCCGAACAGCTCAAGCACACCCTGCTGATGTTCGATGCCTTCCACGACGTGGCCGAAAAAGCCAAGGCCGGCAACACGCACGCCAAGGCCGTCCTGGAATCCTGGGCTGCCGGCGAGTGGTTCACCTCGCGCCCGGCCATCGCCGACAAGTACACCCTGACCGTGTTCAAGGTGCCTGGCGAAACCAACACCGACGACCTGTCGCCTGCCCCGGACGCCTGGTCGCGCCCTGACATTCCGCTGCACGCCCTGGCCATGCTGAAAATGGCCCGCGACGGCATCGAACCGCAGCAGCCTGGTTCGGTCGGCCCGCTGGCCCAGATCGAAGCCGTCAAGGCCAAGGGCTTCCCGGTCGCCTATGTCGGCGACGTGGTCGGTACCGGTTCCTCGCGTAAATCCGCTACCAACTCGGTACTGTGGTTCTTCGGCGACGACATCCCTTACGTGCCGAACAAGCGTGCCGGTGGCTTCTGCTTCGGCACCAAGATCGCCCCGATCTTCTACAACACCATGGAAGACGCCGGCGCCCTGCCGATCGAATTCGACTGCACCAACCTGGGCATGGGCGACGTCATCGACGTTTACCCATACAAAGGTGAAGTACGCCGTCACGACAGCGACGAGCTGGTCACCACCTTCGAGCTGAAAACCGAAGTGCTGCTGGATGAAGTCCGCGCTGGCGGCCGTATCCCGCTGATCGTCGGCCGTGGCCTGACCGAAAAAGCCCGCGCCGAGCTGGGCCTGGGTGCTTCCGACCTGTTCAAGAAACCAGAGCAGCCTGCCGATTCCGGCAAGGGCTTCACCCTGGCGCAGAAAATGGTCGGCCGTGCCTGTGGCCTGCCAGAAGGCCAGGGCGTGCGCCCAGGCGCCTACTGCGAGCCAAAAATGACCACCGTCGGCTCCCAGGACACCACGGGCCCGATGACGCGCGACGAGCTGAAAGACCTGGCATGCCTGGGCTTCTCTGCTGACCTGGTCATGCAGTCGTTCTGCCACACCGCGGCCTATCCGAAGCCGATCGACGTCACCACCCACCACACCCTGCCAGACTTCATCCGCACCCGTGGCGGCGTGTCGCTGCGCCCGGGCGACGGCATCATCCACAGCTGGCTGAACCGCATGCTGATGCCTGACACCGTAGGTACCGGTGGCGACTCGCACACCCGCTTCCCGATCGGCATCTCGTTCCCGGCCGGTTCCGGCCTGGTGGCCTTCGCTGCCGCCACCGGCGTCATGCCGCTGGACATGCCAGAATCGATCCTGGTGCGCTTCAAGGGCAAACTGCAGCCAGGCATCACCCTGCGTGACCTGGTTCATGCCATCCCTTACTACGCCATCCAGAAGGGCCTGCTGACCGTCGAGAAGAAAGGCAAGAAAAACGCCTTCTCCGGCCGCATCCTGGAAATCGAAGGCCTGGACGAACTGACCGTCGAGCAAGCCTTCGAGCTGTCCGACGCCTCGGCCGAGCGTTCCGCTGCCGGTTGCACCATCAAGCTGCCGGAAAAGGCCATCGCCGAGTACCTGCAGTCCAACATCACCCTGCTGCGCTGGATGATCGGCGAAGGCTACGGCGATGCCCGCACCCTGGAGCGCCGTGCCCAGGCCATGGAAGCCTGGCTGGCCAAGCCTGAGCTGCTGTCGGCCGACGCCGATGCCGAATACGCCGAAATCATCGAAATCGACCTGGCCGACGTCAAGGAGCCTGTGCTCTGCGCGCCGAACGACCCGGACGATGCCCGCCTGCTGTCCTCGGTACAAGGCGAGAAGATCGACGAAGTGTTCATCGGTTCGTGCATGACCAACATCGGTCACTTCCGCGCTGCCGGCAAGCTGCTGGAGAAGGTCAAGGGTGGCATTCCGACCCGTCTGTGGCTGGCTCCGCCAACCAAGATGGACGCTCACCAGCTGACCGAAGAAGGCTACTACGGCATCTACGGCAAGGCCGGTGCACGCATGGAAATGCCAGGCTGCTCGCTGTGCATGGGCAACCAGGCACGTGTGCAGACCGGTTCGACCGTGGTCTCCACCTCGACCCGTAACTTCCCGAACCGTCTGGGCGACGCGACCAACGTGTACCTGGCATCGGCCGAGCTGGCCGCTGTCGCTTCGATCATCGGCAAACTGCCGACCGTCGAAGAGTACATGCAGTACGCGAAAGACATCGACAGCATGGCTGCCGACGTTTACCGCTACCTGAGCTTCGACCAGATCGCCGAGTTCCGCGAAGCGGCAGCCAACGCCAAGATCCCGGTGGTCCAGGCGTAAGCTGAGTTACACGCTGTAAACAAAGCCCCGGCAGCGATGCCGGGGCTTTGTTGTTTGGGCCTGTGCCGGCCGCTTCATATCACAAACAAGTCCACGAACCTGTGCACAGCCGTGCCTTCCAGCTTCTGCTGGTCCTTGCACAGTTCGAAAACCTGCTGACACCGCTGCCGGGCAAAGCGGGTCGCCAGGTTGGCCCTGAACTTGGCCTCCAGCAACGGTATCCCCTCCCCCCGCCGCCGACGATGCCCGATCGGGTATTCCACCACCACTTGCTCGGTGCTGCTGCCATCCTTGAAGAACACCTGCAGCGCGTTGGCGATCGAACGCTTGTCCGGCTCCAGGTACTCGCGACTGAAGCGCGGGTCTTCCACCACCTCCATCTTCTCGCGCAGGCGGTCGATACTGGGGTGGTTGGCATGGAAGGCGTCCTCATAATGCTCCGCCACCAGATGACCAAAGATCAGCGGCACGGCCACCATGTACTGCAGACAGTGGTCACGGTCGGCGGCATTGGCCAGTGGGCCGCTCTTGGAGATGATGCGGATCGCTGATTCCTGGGTGGTGATGACGATGCGGTCGACTTCATGCAGACGATTACGCACAAGTGGATGCAGGGCTACTGCTGCCTCACAGGCGGTCTGCGCATGGAACTCAGCAGGGAAACTGACCTTGAACAGCACGTTCTCCATCACATAGCTGCCCAACGCCTGGGGCAGGCGCAGCTCGTACTGCCCGGCGGGCTTGAGCGCCAGGTCTTTGTTGGTGTGGCTGAACGAAACATCGTAGAACCCCCACTGCGTCGCCGTGAGCACGCCCGGCACGCCCATCTCCCCGCGCAAGGCGATGTCGGCCAGGCGCACACCTCGGCTGGAGGCATCACCCGCAGCCCAGGATTTGCGCGAACCGGCGTTGGGCGCGTGGCGATAGGTTCGAAGGGCCTGGCCGTCGACGAAGGCGTGGGACAAGGCCGAGAGCATCTGCTCACGATTGACCCCCATCAGCCTGGCACATACGGCGGTCGAGGCGACCTTCACCAAAATCACGTGATCGAGGCCGACGCGGTTGAAGGCGTTTTCCAGCGCCAGTACGCCCTGGATTTCATGCGCCATGACCATGGCCTCCAGCACATCACGCATCAGCAGTGGCTGTTCACCCGCGGAAACACGCTTCTGTGACAGGTGGTCAGCCACTGCCAGGATGCCGCCAAGGTTGTCCGAGGGATGAGCCCATTCGGCGGCCAGCCAGGTGTCGTTGTAGTCCAGCCAGCGCACCGTGCAGCCAATGTCCCAGGCGGCCTTGACCGGGTCGAGGCGATAGGAGGTGCCGGGGACGCGAGCACCATTCGGGACCAGCGTGCCTTCCACCTGAGGACCAAGGAGCTTGGTGCACTCAGGGAAGCGCAAGGCGAGAAGGCCGCAGCCGAGGGTGTCCATCAGGCAGTTGCGCGCGGTGTCCAGGGCCTCGCGGGATTCGACCCGGTAGCCGAGGGCATAATCGGCCAGGGTTTGTAGCACCCGGTCGTAGTCCGGGCGGTCATTGAGGTCTACGTTGGCGCTCATATCCAGCTCCCTTCAGAATTGCCGGGGTTGCTGTGCAGCCCTTCGCCGGCTCACCCGCTGCCACGGGTTGACCACAGCATCCAGAAGCTGTGGTTGCCCTGTGGCAGCAGGCAAGCCCGCGAAGGGCCGCCAAGCGGCCCCAACGAACTAAAGCCGAGCGCCAGTGGTGCGTTAGAAGCTGTCGCCAGGCACGCGAACCCAGCCCTCCATCAGCACGCGAGCACTACGGCTCATGATTGCCTTGGTTACCGTCCACTCACCATTCACCTGGCGTGCCTCGGCCCCGACCCGCAGGGTGCCCGAAGGATGACCGAAACGCACAGCGCTGCGCTCGCCCCCGCCAGCGGCGAGGTTGACCAGCGTGCCCGGAATGGCCGCCGCAGTGCCAATTGCCACCGCAGCCGTACCCATCATGGCATGGTGCAGCTTGCCCATCGACAAGGCCCGCACCAACAGGTCGATCTCATCGGCCTGCACCGCCTTGCCACTGGACGCAGTGTAGGTGCTCGGCGGCGCGACGAACGCCACTTTCGGCGTGTGCTGACGCCCGGCAGCCTGGTCGACGTTGTCGATAAGCCCCATGCGCACAGCGCCGTAGGCGCGAATGGTCTCGAAGCGCAGCAGCGCCTGCGGATCGCCGTTGATGGCGTCCTGGAGTTCGGTACCGGTGTAGCCGATATCGGCAGCATTGACAAAAATGGTCGGGATGCCGGCATTGATCAGGGTCGCCTTGAACGTACCGCCCCCCGGCACTTCCAGGTCATCGACCAGCTTGCCAGTGGGGAACATGGCACCGCCACCGCCGTCTTCATCGGCTGCAGGGTCAAGAAACTCCAGCTGCACCTCGGCCGCCGGGAAGGTGACCCCGTCCAGCTCGAAGTCGCCGGTCTCCTGCACTTCACCTTCAGTGATCGGGACGTGGGCGATGATGGTCTTGCCGATATTCGCCTGCCAGATACGCACGGTGGCGATACCGTTGCGCGGAATACGCGCCGGGTCGACCAGGCCACTGCTGATGGCAAACGAACCGACCGCAGCGGACAGGTTGCCGCAGTTGCCACTCCAGTCGACGAAAGCCTTGTCGATGCTGACCTGGCCAAACAGGTAGTCGACATCGTGCTCGGGTTTGATGCTTTGCGACAGGATCACGGTCTTGCTGGTGCTCGACGTGGCGCCGCCCATGCCGTCGATCTGCTTGCCGTAAGGGTCGGGGCTGCCGATTACCCGCAGCAGCAGTGCGTCGCGAGCGGGGCCTGGAATTTGCGCCTGCTCGGGCAGGTCTTGCAGGCGGAAGAACACGCCTTTGCTGGTGCCGCCGCGGATGTAGGTGGCGGGGATTTTGATCTGGGGTACATGTGCCATTTTCTTGGGCATCCTGATAGTCCGGTGAAATACCCTGGGGCTGCCTTGCAGCCCTTTCGCGACACAAGGCCGCTCCCACAGGTAGTGCGCCGC
>NZ_JBICMC010000036.1:0-13737 GCF_043106005.1 Pseudomonas sp. GLN_2
CCACAAATATCGCATATCCGAATTCGCTGGGCTGTCCATCTGGACATTCTGGCAACAGAATTTCTTGACGACCATAGAGCATTGGAACCACCTGATCCCATCCCGAACTCAGTAGTGAAACGATGCATCGCCGATGGTAGTGTGGGGTTTCCCCATGTGAGAGTAGGTCATCGTCAAGATTCATTTCGCAAAACCCCTATCTGCACATGCAGGTAGGGGTTTTGTCTTTAAGTAGGAACTACAGAGATTCGCAGGCACGTCCTAGGGACGGGCCAGCACACAGAATTTCTTGACGACCATAGAGCATTGGAACCACCTGATCCCATCCCGAACTCAGCAGTGAAACGATGCATCGCCGATGGTAGTGTGGGGTTTCCCCATGTGAGAGTAGGTCATCGTCAAGATTCAAACCCAAAGCCCCTGTCTGCGATGCAGACAGGGGCTTTGTCTTTTTCGGGTTTCAATATCGGTTAGAACTGATAGCTGACTGTGGCGCTCACATTGCGCTCTTCACCCATGTAGCAGTAGTTCAGGCTGGCACATGAGGTGATGTAGCTTTCATTGGTAAGGTTGTTGGCGTTCAAGCGCACATCCACACCCGTCAGGCCGACCTTGCCCAGGTCATAGCCGATAGAGGCGTCGAACAGGGTGTAGGAAGGCACTGTCATGCTGTTTTCCGCATCCACCCAGCTGTACCCCACATATCGCACCCCACCGCCCAGCCGCAGGCCATCCAGTGCCCCCTGGCGGAAGTTATAGTCGGCCCACAGCGAAAGCATCTGTTTCGGCGCCTGAGTCGGCGAATTACCCTTGTTGTCCAAGTTGCCCGAGACAAGGCTCGGCATTGACTTCGAATACTCGATATCGGTGAAGGTATAGCCACTCAGCAGTTTGAGGCTATCGGTCAGCTGTACATGGGCCTCAAGCTCTAGCCCTTGCGAGCGGACTTCACCGACAGGGCGATAGAAGTCTTCGTCAGGCTGTTTAGACGCCAAATTCTCCTGCTCGATGCGGAACACCGATGCGGTGAACAGGTTGTCGCTCCCTGGTGGCTGATATTTGATGCCGGCTTCCCACTGAGTGCCCTCCGTAGGTGCCAGCGGCCGGCCCTGCTGGTCGGACACGGTGTTCGGGTTGAACGACTCCGAGTAGCTGATGTAGGGCGCAATGCCGTTCTCGAACAGGTAGAGCACCCCTGCCCGGGAGGTGAACCTGGAGCGTTGATCACTGACCTTGCTGTCGCTGTCACGGTTCTCTTCGGACACCTTCACCCAGTCCTGGCGCAGCCCCAAGGAAAAGCGCCACTGGTCCAGCTCCACCAGATCCTGCAGGTACACACCCGTTTGTTGCAAGCGTCGCTGGTAGCGGTTCTCGCCCAGTACCTGAAGATTGCCATTGCCGTACTGCGGATTGCCGGCATCCAGTGGGTCGACGGTGCCATAGCGCCATGCCACGTCGGCTTTGCGTCGCTGGTAGTCAGCCCCCAGTAGCAAGGTGTGTTTGGCCACCCCGGTAAAGAATTCTGCCTGCAGCATGTTATCAATGATGTACGAATGCAGGCGCTCGTCGCCGCCGGTATAGGCGCGGTTTAGCATGTTGCTGTCAACATCTGCCCAGCCGGCGGAGTACACCTGGTCCATCGACACGTCGGAATCCTGATAACGGAAGTTCTGCCGCGCTGTGAACACATCATTGAAGCGATGCTCAAACTGGTAGCTGAAGGACTGCTGAGTGCGCTCGTAGTTGTCGATATTCGGCTCGCCCTCGAAAAAATGGTCTGACAGGCGTAAACCGTTGCGCTTGTGCAGCATGCCATCAGCAGGGTTACCGCCGTGGTACCCGCCGTTAGGGTCGTGTTGCAAATAGGCCTGCAGCGTGAGTGCGGTGTCTTCGGTGAAGTCGACGGTTATAGCAGGGGCGATGGCGTAACGTTCTTCCTTGTTGTGGTCGAACTGAGTGTCGGAAGCATCCGCCAAACCCGTCAGGCGATACGCAATGCGTTTGTCGTCATCCACAGGACCACTGAAGTCGAAGCCCACGCCACGCTGGCCCTGAGTACCTACCGTGGCCTGAACCTGATGGTAAGGGGCAAAGAGTGGCTTCTTGGTGGTCAGGGCTACCAGCCCACCCGGCGAGCTTCGCCCGTACAGTACCGAAGACGGTCCCTTGAGAATGTCGATGCGCTCAAGAAAGTATGGGTCTACCTGCATTGTGCTGTAGGTGCCGTTGTCGCCCATTGACTTGAGCCCATCGACGTAGATGTTGTCCACCGAACCGTCGTTGAAGCCGCGCATGGCTACATAGTCATAGCGATGAGTGGCACCGTACGGGTTGGTCAGTACTCCTGGCGTGTAGCGCATGGCCTGGGCAACGGTCTGAGAGCCCTGATCGTCCATTTGCTGCCGAGTAACTACCGAGACCGATTGGGATGTCTCCACCAAGGGCATGCTGGTCTTGGTCGCCACCTGGCTGTGCGTAGCGTTGTAACCCTCCATGCTGCCCAGTGCGTTGCCGAGGGAGAAACTACGGATGTCGGTGTCTGGTAAAGCCAGGGCGGCGTTCTGACGCTGTGCCTGCAGCACATAGTTACGTCCCTCCTGGCTGACCACTTCCAGCCCGCTGCCATTTAGCGACTGGCGCAGCGCCTGATCGGTGGTGTACTGCCCCTGCAGTCCGCTGGAATGCAGGCCATCGGTCAGCTGAGGCGTGCTCGACAGGGTGATACCGGCCTGGCGAGCAACCTTATTGAGCACGTCGGTCAGTTGGCCAGCTGGTATTGCATAGTGTTGGCTCACTTCGGCTGTGTCGGCCGCAACGGAAAGTTGTGGAACAGTTGCCAGGCCCAGGGCGGTACCAAACAGAACAGCCCGGATGGCATGGCGCAAGTGAGCTGATTGCAGGACTGGACGAAAATCATTTGGGCTGAATGTGTGGGTTAACACCGGGTTGATAGACATGAAGGGTCCGTTAAAGTGTCGAGGGCAGAAAGTGTCGCTTACTGTCCTAGCCGGACCTGGAATCAAAACCCGCCAGAAATCGATAACGCCTTATCAGGTCATGCTCTCTACATGCACCCACCAGCGTGTACGTCGACGAAGTCGTACGGGCAACGTCTGCGGTAGCAGCCGAAGCAGTTGTTCCGGGTCTTCGAGGCGGAACACCCCCGACAGGCGCAGGTCGGCAATCTCATTGCTGCAGCCCAGGTAACCATGGCGATAGCGGCTGACCTGCGCGAGGAAGTTCGAGAGGCGCATGTCCTGAGTGACGATCAACCCTTCAGTCCAGGCCATCGCATCCATGTCCATGTGCGCGAGCCGGTGCGCACCCTGAGCATCCAGACGCCAGTTCTGGCCTCCTTCGATCCACTGAAGTTGGCCAGTACCAGGCCGGTGTATCGCCACTTTGCCGTGGCTGACGCTGACACGCGTGCAGTCGCTATCCTGATAGGCCACAAAGCGTCCTTCGAAGCCTTCCAGCAGCGCGTCGCGGGTTTCTACCAGCAGGGGATGCCGGGGGTTGCAGTTGATCATCAATTCCCCATGCTTCAGTCGGACCAGACGCTGTTGATCATGGAAGGTCAGGTCCACGGCACTGCAGGTATTGAGTTGCATCAGTGAGCCGTCGGGCAGGGTGAAGACGCGTCGCTCGCCCGTGCCAGTGGCATAGTCTGAAGCCCAGGCACTCACAGTATCGAGGTCTTTGGCCAGCCAGCTCGCCGACCCTGCCATGACAACGCCACCAAGCAGCTTCAGTGCCTGCCGACGGCGCAGGCGCTGCTGGCTGGTTTCCAGTGTCTGCAATGCCAGCCCGGCACCGGGAATAGCGCGCAGGTCAAGGTCCTGATGAAGGTGAACCACACGTTGCCAGGCCTGTTCGTTTTCGTGGTGGCTGCTGCGCCATTGCGCGCACTGTTGTTGCAGAGCTGGATCGTGCCCGCTCTCATGCAGCCGCAGCATCCACTGAATGGCCTGCCTGACCGTTTTTGTATCAGGGCGTGCAACGGTCATGGATTCAGCAGTCGTCTTCATAGCGCAGCACGTAGCAGTGATAGAGCGCATCGGCGATGTAGCGCTCAACGGTGCGCACGGAGATCCCCATCTGTTCGGCGATGGCCTGATGCTTCAGCCCCTCGCATTGAGCCAGCAGGAATGCGCGACGGACCTTGGGTTTGAGGCCGTCGAGCATGCGTGCAATACGCTCAAGCAATTCCAGCAGCAGCTCGCGGGTCTCGACTGAGGGGGCCAGTACTTCCGGCACATGGGCCAAAGCCTCCAGGTAGGCCCTGTGCAGTTCCTCGCGGCGCCAATGATCGATCACCAACCCACGCGCTACCGTGCGCAGGAAGGCCCTGGGAGCATTCAGCTGCAATTGTTCACGGCGCTGTAGCAAGCGGACGAAGGTATCCTGGGCGAGGTCAGCCGCATCGGCTGCGTTGCCGAGCTTGCTACGCAGCCAGGTATGCAACCAGCCGTGGTGGTCACTGTAGAGCGTTTGCACGGAATCGTTGCTGGGCATGGGGGAGGGCGCCGGCATCAATGGACGTTAATGATAATTAGTCTCATTGTTGGCGGAGCAAGATTAATTTGCAACCCATCAGTTACCGCGTAAAGCCGGTAATGGGCTAACGCCCCAATTGCGTATCCAGGTAGTTGCGGATCACCCGCGCCCCGCCATTGAGGTGCCGTTCCAGCACCGCTACCGCTTCGTCCACCAGCTTGTCACTGGCTGCATCTACCAGTGCGTTGTGATCGTCCTGAGTGAGCTTGCCCAGGCCCATGGACGAAAGATGGAAACGCAAGAAGCGTTCTTCCTCGTTCAATTCGTTCTCGATAAGGCGCAGTAGTTTCTTGTTCGGCGCCTTGCTGTACAGCGCCATGTGGAGCAGTCGGTTGAGGCGGCCAATTTCAGTGTGGCTGGTCTCATTCTCCAGTTGCTGGATATACCCGCGGGCGCTGGCGATGTCGCTGGCATCAAGCAGCGGGATAGACTGGCGCAGCGCCTCGCTCTCGAGCAATACGCGAAGGGCATAGGTGTCCATTGCATCCTCGCCGATCAGCGGTGCAACGACGGCACCCTTGTGCATCTCCACTTTCAACAGGGATTGCGCTTCGAGCTGGCGCAGGGCTTCGCGCACGGGCATGCGACTGACGCCGTACAAGGTGGCGAGCTCTTGTTGGCGAACCGCAGTACCAGGGGGCAAGCGACCATCGAGAATGGCGCTGCGCAGGCGTTCTTCGATCACGGCACGGGCCTGATGCGGCAACAACTGCTCGCTGGCCAGCACATTGCTCAATTTGATTTTCTTGGCCACGCGACGCCTGCCTCAACGATGACTATATTGGATCCAATGACACTAGTAACAGCTTGTGAGGGTGTCAAACCTGCACCCACACTGGTACGGGCGCCCCAAAAGCGCGGCTATGGTGGAGGAAGTCGCACGTCAAAGGAAGCTGCCTATAGAAAGATGTAAGCAGAAAGTATAGGCGGGCTGACAGCCGGGTGCGTGATTGCAGGGTGCCATTGTCTTTTGCGGTGGCAAGCCCCACCATCGCTGCTTTCGACTGGTCTGAACAGGGCTTCGCAGTGGCGATATCCTGGTTGCTCAAAACCGTAGTGCGATATGTCGGCTTTGCCGCGCTGCTGGGCAGTCTTCTGCTGGGCGGCTTGCACGCGGATTGGGATTTCTCCCAGATCAGCCGCAAGTCGCAGGCTCTGTACGGCCCACTAGGTGCCGGGCAGGGGCGCATCGATGCCTGGCAGAGCCTAATGGCCACGCAGAAGCAGGGTACCGAGCTTGAACGGTTGCAAGTGGTCAACCGCTTCTTCAACCAGCAATTGCGTTATGTCGAGGATATCGATCTGTGGCATGAGGTCGACTACTGGGCCACACCTGTGCAGGCACTGATCAAAGGTGCAGGGGACTGCGAGGATTACGCCATCGCCAAATATTTCAGTCTACGGCGCATGGGGATCCCCAGCGAAAAACTGCGCATCACCTACGTCAAGGCGCTGCGGCAGAACCGGGCACACATGGTCCTGACCTATTATTCAAGCCCACAGGCCCAGCCTTTGGTGCTGGACAGTCTGATGGATGCCATCAAGCCGGCAAGCCAGCGTACCGACCTGCTGCCGGTGTACGCCTTCAATGGCGAGGGGTTGTGGCTGACGGGCGCCGCAGGGAACAAGAAGGTTGGTGATACCAAGCGGCTGTCACGCTGGCAGGATTTGTTGAAGAAAATGCAGGCCGAAGGGTTCCCGGCCGAGCCGGTTTACTGAAGGAGCACAGATGTCACTGTTCAAACAATTGCTGTTGGCCATTTGCCTGTTCCTGGTGGTCGCCTTCAGTGGCAGTTTCATGGTCAGCCTGGAAAGTTCGCGCAGCCAATACGTCAACCAGTTGCGCTCGCACGCCCAGGATGCGGCCACCGCGCTGGCGCTTTCGCTGACGCCGAATATCGACGACCCAGCGATGGTCGAGCTGATGGTCAGCTCGATTTTCGACAGTGGTTACTATGCAAGCATCAAGGTCGTCGACCTAGGTTCCAATGCCGTGCTGGTGGAGCGTCACGCCGAGCCAGACCCTGGCGGTGTGCCGCTTTGGTTCGTGCGCCTGATCGGCCTCGAGGCCGCCGGCGGCGATGCAATCGTCAGTCGTGGCTGGCAGCAGGCCGCGCGCGTTGAAGTGATCAGCCACCCGATGTTCGCCATTGCCAAGCTTTGGCAAAGCGCCTTGGGCAGCCTGGGGTGGTTGCTGTTGTGCGGTGCGGCCAGTGCAGTGCTCGGTGCTTTGCTGTTGCGCCGCCAGTTGAGGCCGCTGGACTACATGGTCGAGCAATCCCACGCTATTGCTCGCCGCGAATTCCTCAGCCTGCCAGAGTTGCCACGCACGCCGGAGCTACGCCGCGTAGTGCAAGCGATGAACCAGATGGTCGAGAAACTCAAAGCCCTGTTCACCGAGCAGGCCGAGCGCAGTGAACGGCTGCGTGCGGAGTCCTACCAGGACAGCCTGACCGGGCTGTCGAACCGCCGCTATTTTGAAATGCAGCTGAACAATCGGGTAAGCAACCTGGAAGACGCGCGCGCCGGCTACCTGCTGTTGCTGCGGGTGCAGGGCCTGGCCGGCCTGAATGCCCGCCTTGGCGGCCAGCGTACCGACCAGTTGCTGCAAGCGGTAGGTGAACAGCTGCGTCGTACTTGTGCCAGCTACCCGGAAACCAACGACCTCATTTCCCGCAGCCGCGGCGGCGAGTTTGCAGTGCTGGCACCGGGCATGGTGCATGAGGAGGCCGTACACCTTGCCCAGGCCCTGGAGGCAACGTTGCAGAGCCTGCACGAAACGGGGGCCAGTGATATCGACCCGGTGGCTTGTATAGGCCTGGCACCATTCAGCCCTGGTGATTCACCACAGGCGTTGCTGAAGCTTGCCGACGAGGCTCTGGCCCGCGCTGAGAACCAGCCAACGCCGGGCTGGGTATGCCTTGAGCAAGGTGTTGCTGCGGTTGCCGCAGATAGCCAGCATGCCTGGCACGAACGGCTCGACCAGGCGTTTATCAATGGGCATTTCGAGTTGTTCTTCCAGCCAGTGATGGAGTGCGCTTCCTCGCAACGGGTACTGCACCACAAAGTTATTTCGCGTTTGCGCGATGGCCCGGGCGAAGCCTTGCCGGCGGGCCGCTTCCTGCCTTGGCTGGAGCGCTTCGGCTGGATGCCGCGGCTGGATGTGCTGGTGCTGGAGAAAGTCTTGGCGCATCTGCGAGGGCATGACCAGGTGCTGGCGTTGAACCTGTCTGCCGCCACCCTGGCCGACCCCAAGGCCCTTCAGCGCATTTTCGAGCTGCTGGGCCAGAATGCGGCGCTCGGCCCGCGGCTGGTTTTTGAAATTGGCGAGGAGCAGTTGCCTGAGCAGGCAGCACTGGAGCAACTCACCCGGCGCCTGCATGGGCTTGGCTTCGGGTTGGCTTTGCAGCGCTTTGGTGGGCGCTTCAGCATGATTGGCAACCTGGCGCACTTGGGCCTGGCGTACCTGAAGATTGACGGCAGTTACATCCGCAACATCGATCATGAGCAGCACAAGCGGCTGTTCATCGAAGCGATCCAGCGTGCGGCGCATAGCATCGACCTGCCGCTGATTGCCGAGCGAGTCGAGACGGAAGGGGAGCGGTTGGTGTTGCTGGAGATGGGAGTAGGCGGGATTCAGGGGCAACTGGTGGGTGAGCCTGCGCCTTGGCGCTGAATGGCCTCTCGCGCGCCGCTGTAGGAACAGCCTAGAGCCGCAAAAGGGCCACGTAGCGGCCCCAGGTTCAGGTAGCGATGTGCAGGGCTGCTTGTACAGCCCTGTCGCGACACGAGGCCGCTCCTACAGCAATGGTGAAACCAGCAGGTCGGCTATCACCGCTCGCGCAGCGCTTCCGAGCGCGCCTTCATGATCGGCTTGAGCAGGTAGCTCATGATGGTTTTCTTGCCTGTCATGATATCCACCGTCGCCACCATCCCCGGAATGATCAGCAGTGGCTTCTCGTCGGTCCCCAGGTGGCTGCGATCGGTGCGCAGCTTGATCAGGTAATACGTAGTCTTCTTGTCTTCATCGGTAATGGTGTCGGCGCCAATCTGCTCCAGCTTGGCCTTGAGCCCACCGTAGATGGTGTAGTCATACGCGGTGAACTTGACCGTCGCTTCCTGGCCAGGGTGCAGGAAGGCGATGTCTTTGGGCAGGATCTTTGCCTCGATGACCAGCGTGTCGTCCAGTGGCACGACTTCGATGATATCGCTGCCTGGCTGGATTACCCCGCCAATGGTGTTCACCAGCAGTTGCTTGACGATACCGCGTACTGGCGAAGTGACAAGTGTGCGGTGCACCCGGTCGTCCAGCGCCTTGCTGGTGGCGGTAGCCTTGTTCAGTTCGGTGCGTGCCTCGTTCAGCTGGGTCAGCGCTTCACTTCGGAACTTGCCACGCGTCTCTTCGATTTTGCTTTGCACCTCGCGGATGGCCGCCTCTGCGCGCGGGATCGCCAGCGCAGTGGAGTCCAGCTGACCGCGGTTTTCCACTTCGGCACGGCGCAGGCGCAGCACTTCAACCTGGGAAATCGCGCCGGTTGCCACCAGCGGTTCGGACATACTGATTTCCTTGCGCAGCAGCTCGAGGCTGTTGGCGTACTGGGTGCGCTTGGAGCTGTATTCACGCAGTTCCTGCTGGCGTTGGACCAACTGCTGTTGCAGGCCGCCAATTTCGTCCTGCAGTTGCTGGCGCCGGCTCTGGTACAGCGACTCCTCACTGGCCGCCTGGTTTGGCGCGGCTTTACGCAGCTTTTCGTCGATTATCAGCGGGCTGTCCTGTACCTCGGCACTCAAACGTTCGACCCGCAGGGCCATGGCCAGGCGGTCAGCCTCGGTTTCACCAACGTTGGAGGCGAAGCGGGTTTCATCCAGGCGCAGCAATGGCTGGCCCACTTCGACGATCTGCCCCTCCTTGGCGAAGATTTCGGCGACGATGCCGCCCTCCAGGTTCTGGATCTTCTGTACCTTGGAAGAGGGAATGGCCTTGCCTTCACCCCGCGTAACTTCGTCGATGGGCGCAACGCTGGCCCATACAATCAAGAACACGAAGAACAGGATCACGCCCCAGATGGTCAGCCGCACCACCCGCGGTGCATCTTCGATCAGGGCTTTGTTTACCTCGGGCAGCGGCTGGCCGCCAAGCGAGTCGCTGCCTTTGAAATAGCGCCGCAGGCCGTCCTTGAACTGCCCCATATCCAGCTTATGCAACACTGATCTGCCCCTTCTTCAGTGCATCCATGACCGCGGCTTTCGGGCCGTCGGCGACAATCTGCCCGCGATCGATCACGATCAGCCGGTCTACCAGTGACAGCAACGAAGCACGGTGCGTGACCAGCAGTACCGTCTTGCCCTCCACCACCGCCTGCAGGCGCTGCTTGAGGCGTTCTTCACCGGTGTTGTCCATGGCGCTGGTCGGCTCGTCCAGCAGCAGGATCTGCGGGTTGAGAAGCAGCGCACGGCCCAAGGCGACGTTCTGCCGCTGGCCGCCGGACAGGTTCTGCCCGCGTTCACCCACTTGCAGCTCGTAGCCGTCGGGGTGCAGCCGGGCGAATTCATGTACACCCGCCAGTTCAGCGGCCTGCAGGATCAATTCGTCCTCGATGTAGCGGGCGCCGCTGACCAGGTTGTCACGCAAGGTGCCGGCCAGCAGTTGGATGTCCTGTGGGACGTAGCCGATGTTGTGGCGCAGTTCGCTGACATCGATCTGGCGAATGTCGACGCCATCGACCAGCAGCGAGCCACCATCGGCCTCGTATAGGCCGACAATGAGCTTGGCCAGCGAGCTCTTGCCCGAGCCGCTGCGACCGATGATGCCGACCTTCTCGCCAGGGCGGATGGTCAGGTTGATATTCTTCAGGGCCAGGTTCTGCTGGTTCGGATAAGTGAAGTCGACACCGCGGAACTCGACGCTGCCCTGTAGCACCTTGCGGCTCAGCGGGCGCTCTTCGAAGTTGCGCTCTTGCGGCAGATCCATCATGTGGTCGGTGGAGACCATGGTCACCTTGGCTTGCTGGTAGCGGGCGAGCAGGCCGTTGAGTTGGCCCAACGGGCCGAGGGCGCGGCCGCTGAGCATGTAGCAAGCCACCAGGCCGCCCATGCTCAGGTTGCCGTCGATGATCAGGTACACGCCGACGCAGATCATTGCCACGCCTGCCAGTTGCTGGATCAGCAGGGTGATGTTCATCGCCAGGCTCGACAGCACTTTCACGCGCAGTTCCAGCCGGCTCAGGGTGCCGAGGGTTTGCTCCCACATGTACTGGCGTTCGCTTTCGGCGTTGTTGACCTTTACCGCATCCAGACCCGCCAGGGTTTCGATCAGGCTGGACTGGCGCTCTGATGCCAAAGCCATGGTCCGCTCCATGGTCGCCATCAGTGGCCGCTGCAGGGCGTAGCCGATGCCCAGAGCCAGCGGGAAGGCGATGATCGGTATCCACACCAGGTGCCCGCCAATGATGGCGATGACGATCAAAATCAGGATGGTAAAGGGCAGGTCGATCAGGCTGGTCAGGGTCAGCGAGGCGAGGAAGTCGCGCAGGCCCTGGAACTCGTGAATGTTCTGGGCAAAGCTGCCGACCCGCGCCGGCCGGTACTTCATCGACATGCCGACGATACGTTCAAACAGCGTTGCCGAGATGATCAGGTCGGTCTTCTTGCCTGCCAGGTCCAGGCACAGGCCGCGAAGGCCTTTGAGGATCAGGTCGAAGATGTACGCGCCGGCGATACCGATGGCCAGTACCCAGAGCGTCGAGGTGGCCTGGTTTGGCACCACCCGGTCATACACGTTCATCACGAACAGCGGCGCGGCCAAGGCGATCAGGTTGATCACCAGGCTGGCGGCGATGGCGTCGATATACAACCACTTGCTGCGCAGCAGGGTGTCGCGGAACCACGACTTCGCGCGTGGGATGAGGTTGCCGTGGTTGACATCGAACTTGTGCTGCGGCTGCGCGAAGAACACGCGGCCGCTGTAGTCACTTAGCAGTGCTTCGCGGCTGACGTGCACCTCGCCACCGTCGCTCTCGCTGAGTAGCAGGCGCGCGGTGTCATCGTTCTCCCAGCCGAGCAGGACGGCGCTGCGGCCCTCCTTGAGCAGCAGCATGGCCGGCATGGCGATACTCGGGATCTGCTCCAGCTTTCGCTGAAGCAGGCGCCCCTGCAGGCCTGCCCGGGCTGCAGCGCGGGGCAGCAGTTCAGGGCTCAGGCGCTGGGCGGGTAGCGGTAGGCCTGTTGTCAGCATGACCCGGCTGGCGGGCTTCTGGTGCAGGACACACAGGCTCAGCAGACTATCCAGCAGGGGATCGTCATGCTGACTGCGTGGATCGTGGCTGAGTTGGACTCGACTGACTTCGGATTCCACGCGGCGCTCTCTTCATCCTTGTGGTGGGTGGGGTGGGTGTGCCGTCGTTAAGGTCGGGCCGGCTCACCCTGGCTCTCTATATGGTACGGCGAAGCTGTGCTGATAAGGGTTATCACGCCCCGGTGCTTGAGCAGCTGGCCAATGTTCGCCTTGAATCGGTGTTGAGTAAACAATTCTACGTGCTTCATTTTCACCAGACTTAGCGGGGCAATGATTGTTTCATTTTTGATCCAGCCATCATCCGGCTTGTTGCAGCATAGCCTGCCACTCAGTCAAGGGAAGCAAGGGCTGTGGGTTCCAGCTTAGCCATTGTCAGTAAACAGGCGCTGGTTTGTTGGCGCATGTCCGTGGCTTGTTAGTCAAAATTCATCTATAGAAAGCAGATCCTCTGCTTTCTTGCATTCAATATTCGCAAGCGATTTTCCATGATCGGGAGGCCAATATTTGCGCACTCGTATGCCATGTCTTTGATTTGCGACAAATCGCTGCTTGTGGCTTGCGCGGCGTTGAAAGCCTGGTGTGCCTCGAGCGAGCAAGCGCTCCCGGCTCAGGCTGGTTATCGACCTCTTCCTGGCCGCATTCCGGCAAGGTTTGTGCTTATTCGGCAATCAGTGTCCGGGCATTTGACAGTGATCTGGATATTGACGCCAGTAATGCTGACATTGCCGAAGGAGGACAGTCGCGCCGCATGATTTACGGGTGTTGAGGTGTATGAAAAAGTGCTGGGGCTGACGGCTTAACACCCTTTAGATGATGTAAGACATTTGTCCTGAGGAAACGCTTGGCTAAGGTACAAATATCAATGTGACATTACATTGCCGATTGTTTAGGATGGCATGTATAAGGTCAATAGTTTGGCAGTTAAGCAATTCCAAAAAGTTATAGACGGAATATTGACGTCAAAAATCGTCAAGAGATCATCGACATAGTTCCGCCTGAAGTGGCTAGCAAGCGCCGCTCTGGCAGGGAAGTACCCATCGGGTCACACGGAGAGTCCAATGAGCAGCGTTGTAGCCATCGTCAAAAGCATTGTCGGCCAGGTTATTGCGGTATCCCCAGAGGGCATCCGGCGTGTACTTATCGAAGGTGACCGCCTGTTGACCGGTGAGGAAGTGCTCACCGGTCCTGGTGGCGCAGTTACTCTGGAGCTGGCTGATGGCCGTACGCTCGATCTGGGCCGTGACAGCCAATGGAGCGCCGATGCGCCTGACAGTAGCACCGACCTGAGCCAGGCGGCAGCCCAGGCCGCGCCTTCGGTGGAAGAGCTGCAGCAGGCAATTGCTGCTGGTGTTGACCCGACTACTGAGCTTGAAGCTACCGCCGCTGGCCCGTCATCAGCAGGTGGTGGTGCGCTCGGCGGTGGCCACAGCTTCGTGATGCTCGAAGAGACGGCTGGCCGAGTTGACCCGACGGTTGGCTTCCCGACTGACGGGCTGGGCTTTGCGGGCGTACCCGATAACGAAGAAGTGGGCCTGCTGGACACTAACGGCAACAACCCGGTGACCACACCGACGGATACCACCGTCGCTACTGAGCTGACGCTTGGCGCAACCCCTTCCATCAGTGAAGCGGGTGGCGTAATCGTTTATACCGCCACCGTTGGTCAGGCGCCGACCACCAACCTGGTAATTACGCTGTCCAACGGTGCCGTGATCGTCATTCCGGCTGGGCAGACAAGTGGTAGCGTCAACGTCGCAGTTCCGGCAAACGACACACCCTACATCGACGGGAGCCAGATTTCGGCCACCGTGACAGGTAGTACCGGTGGTGGTGGGCTGACGGTGGCATTGCCGCAAACGCCAGCGGTTACCCAAGTGACCGATACA
>NZ_JBICMC010000037.1:0-365 GCF_043106005.1 Pseudomonas sp. GLN_2
CCAGGTGCCCCCATGGGCATGGCGGATATCGCCGAAGTGCTTTGGCGCGACTACCTGAAGCACAACCCGAGCAACCCGAGCTTCGCCGACCGTGACCGCTTCGTGCTGTCCAACGGCCACGGTTCGATGCTGATCTACTCGCTGCTGCACCTGACCGGCTACGACGTCACCATCGATGACATCAAAGGCTTCCGCCAGCTGCACAGCCGCACCCCGGGCCACCCGGAGTACGGCTACACCCCAGGTGTCGAGACCACCACCGGCCCGCTCGGCCAGGGTATCGCCAACGCCGTGGGCTTCGCCCTGGCAGAAAAAGTGCTGGCAGCCCAGTTCAACCGTGATGGCCACACCATCGTCGACCACAA
>NZ_JBICMC010000038.1:0-16042 GCF_043106005.1 Pseudomonas sp. GLN_2
CCATCGGCGGCCGAGCAAACCAGGATCGCGCCGTCCATCTGGGCAGCACCGGTGATCATGTTCTTCACGTAGTCAGCGTGACCTGGGCAGTCAACGTGAGCGTAGTGACGAATGGTCGAGTTGTACTCAACGTGAGCGGTGTTGATGGTAATACCGCGCGCTTTTTCTTCCGGAGCCGAGTCGATCTTGTCGAACTCAACGATTGCCGAACCGAAAACTTCGGAGCAAACGCGAGTCAGAGCTGCGGTCAGAGTGGTCTTACCGTGGTCAACGTGGCCGATGGTGCCGACGTTAACGTGGGGAAGGGAACGATCAAATTTTTCTTTAGCCACGACAGTGAACCTCTTGCCTAAAGGGGATTAGCCTTGTTTTTTAACGAGTGCTTCGACGATGTTCGACGGAGCTTCGGCGTATTTGGAGAATTCCATGGAGTAGCTTGCGCGACCCTGAGACATGGAACGAACGTCGGTTGCGTAACCGAACATCTCTCCGAGCGGTACTTCAGCACGGACGACACGGCCAGAGACCGACTCATCCATACCCTGGACCAGACCACGACGACGGTTCAGGTCACCCATCACGTCACCCAGGTAGTCTTCCGGGGTTACAACTTCGACTTTCATGATCGGCTCGAGAACCACGCCACCGCCCTTCTGGGCCAGTTGCTTGGTCGCCATCGAAGCAGCGATTTTGAACGCCATTTCGTTGGAGTCGACGTCGTGGTACGAACCGTCGAATACCGCGGCCTTCAGGCCGATCAGAGGATAACCGGCAACAACGCCGTTTTTCATCTGCTCTTCGATACCCTTCTGGATCGCAGGGATGTATTCCTTAGGAATCACACCACCAACGACTTCGTTGGAGAACACCAGACCTTCAGTGATGTTGCCCTTGTCGTCCACGTCCGGCTCGGAGAAGCGAACCCAGCAGTGGCCGAACTGACCACGACCACCCGACTGACGAACGAACTTGCCTTCGATCTCGACGTTGGATTTGGTGATCTTCTCGCGGTACGAAACCTGCGGCTTGCCGATGTTGGCTTCGACGTTGAATTCGCGCTTCATGCGGTCAACGAGGATATCCAGGTGCAGCTCACCCATACCGGAGATGATGGTCTGACCGGTTTCTTCATCGGTCTTGACGCGGAACGATGGGTCTTCCTGAGCCAGCTTGCCCAGTGCGATACCCATCTTCTCCTGGTCCTGCTTGGTTTTCGGCTCTACAGAGAGCGAAATCACAGGCTCAGGGAAGTCCATACGCTCAAGGATGATCGGCTTGTCGGCGTTGCACAGGGTATCACCAGTGGTGACGTCCTTCATGCCGATCAGAGCAGCGATGTCGCCTGCACGTACTTCTTTGATCTCTTCACGCTGGTTGGCGTGCATCTGGACCATACGACCAACGCGCTCTTTCTTGCCTTTGACCGAGTTGATGACAGAGTCACCGGAGGTCAGGAAGCCCGAGTAAACGCGAACGAAGGTCAGAGTACCAACGAACGGGTCGGTGGCAATCTTGAAGGCCAGGGCCGAGAACGGCTCGTCGTCGTCAGCATGACGCTCGTCGAACTGCTCTGGCTTGACTTCGTCCTTAGGCACGTCGATCAGGTCAGGGTGGATACCCTTGATCGCCGGGATCTCGGTCGGAGCTGGCAGGAAGTCGATAACGGCGTCGAGAACCAGGGGAACACCCTTGTTCTTGAACGACGAACCGCAGACAGCCGGAACGATCTCGCTGGCCAGGGTGCGCGCGCGCAGGCCTGCCTTGATCTCTTCGACGGACAGCTCACCTTCTTCAAGGTACTTGTTCATCAGCTCTTCGGTGGCTTCGGCGGCGGCTTCAACCATGTTGTTGCGCCATTCGTTAGCCAGCTCGACCATATCCGCAGGAATTTCTTCCTCGCGGTAGGTAGTACCCTTGTCGTCGTCGTTCCAGTAGATAGCCTTCATCTTGATCAGGTCAACCTGACCCTGGAAGTTATCTTCCGAACCGATGGCCAGCTGAACAGGAACCGGAGTGTGACCCAGACGGTTCTTGATCTGACCTACGACGCGCAGGAAGTTTGCACCAGCACGGTCCATCTTGTTCACGTAAACAACACGCGGAACGCCGTACTTGTTGGCCTGACGCCATACGGTTTCGGACTGCGGCTCAACGCCGGAGGTGCCACAGAACACAACGACCGCGCCGTCGAGTACACGCAGCGAACGCTCTACTTCAATGGTGAAGTCAACGTGGCCAGGGGTATCGATGACGTTTACGCGGTAGTTGTCATACTGACCACGGGAACCTTTCCAGAAGGTGGTAACGGCAGCGGAGGTAATGGTGATACCCCGCTCCTGCTCCTGCACCATCCAGTCAGTGGTCGCGGCGCCGTCATGCACCTCGCCCATTTTGTGGCTCAGACCTGTGTAGAACAGGATCCGCTCGGTAGTGGTGGTCTTACCCGCGTCAACGTGGGCACAGATACCAATGTTACGGTAGCGGTTAATTGCTGTAGTACGAGCCATAAAGCCCTCGCAAAAAGATTGATGCTTGAATTAGAAGCGGTAGTGCGAGAACGCTTTGTTGGCTTCAGCCATACGGTGAACGTCTTCACGCTTCTTGACTGCAGCACCCTTGCCTTCGGCAGCATCCAGCAGCTCGCCGGCCAGACGCAGAGCCATCGACTTCTCGCCGCGCTTGCGGGCGTAGTCTACGAGCCAGCGCATTGCCAGAGCGTTACGACGGGATGGACGAACTTCAACCGGAACCTGGTAAGTGGCACCGCCGACACGACGGGACTTTACTTCGACCAGCGGAGCGATGGCGTCGAGAGCTTTCTCGAAGATTTCCAGGGGGTCGCTGTTCTTGCGTGCTTTGACGGTATCCAGGGCACCGTAAACGATGCGCTCGGCTACGGCCTTCTTGCCGCTTTCCATCACGTGGTTCATGAACTTCGCGAGGATCTGGGATCCGTACTTCGGATCGTCAAGGATCTCACGTTTTGCTGCTACACGACGTCTTGGCATGATAAGCCCTCAAACGGTCTTCAGGTTAGCCCGGGACCAGGTCATTCGACCCACGCCCGACCTTACTCTTATCGACTCAAAAAAATGGATGTCTGCAAACGACCGATTACTTCGGACGCTTGGTACCGTACTTCGAACGACCCTGGTTACGGCCTTTAACGCCCGAAGTATCCAGAGAGCCGCGAACGGTGTGGTAACGAACACCTGGCAAGTCTTTTACACGGCCGCCACGAATCAGGACGACGCTGTGCTCTTGCAGGTTGTGGCCTTCACCACCGATGTACGAGGAAACCTCGAAACCGTTGGTCAGACGCACACGGCATACTTTACGCAGTGCCGAGTTAGGTTTTTTCGGCGTGGTGGTGTACACACGGGTGCACACGCCACGACGCTGCGGGCAGTTCTGCAGCGCAGGAACGTCGGACTTCTCGACCGAACGCTTACGCGGCTGACGTACCAGCTGGTTGATAGTTGCCATCTACTAGCTCCACTGATTGTCTTGCGACTCTATTGTCTTGCAAGAAAGCCAAAAATTGGCGAGACGGAGCCTCACCAAATTTAAGGGTACAAAAGTCTAAAGAGGATCTTGCACCCAGTCAAGACGAGGCCCCGGCCCTCCCCGCCCGATCATCGGCAACATTTCATGTCGCCGATGCTCGCCCGAGGCTTGCCGGGGCCTTGCCCTGTACTTAGTTACCGCTGGAATTCAGCGCTTCGGTCAGTGCAGCTTCCACTTCACTGGCGCTTACACGCAGCGGTTTGTCGGCATCACGGCGACGCTTACGCTCGCTGTGGTAGGCCAGACCAGTACCAGCCGGGATCAGACGACCCACGACCACGTTCTCTTTCAGGCCGCGCAGGTAGTCGCGCTTGCCGGTTACCGCCGCTTCGGTCAGTACGCGGGTGGTTTCCTGGAAGGAAGCCGCGGAGATGAACGACTCGGTGGACAGCGAGGCCTTGGTGATACCCAGCAACACACGGGTGAACTTGGAGATGAACTTGTCCTCGCCAGCGAGACGCTCGTTCTCTACCAGCACCTGGGTCAGTTCCATCTGGTCGCCCTTGATGAAGCTGGAATCGCCCGACTCGGAGATCTCGACCTTGCGCAGCATCTGACGCAGGATGGTCTCGATGTGCTTGTCGTTGATCTTCACGCCTTGCAGGCGGTAAACATCCTGGATCTCGTTGACGATGTACTTCGCCAGCGCGCTCACACCCAGCAGACGCAGGATGTCATGCGGATCGCTCGGGCCGTCGGAGATAACTTCGCCGCGGTTTACCTGTTCACCTTCGAAGACGTTCAGGTGGCGCCACTTCGGAATCAGCTCTTCGTACGGATCGCTACCGTCGGTCGGAGTGATCACCAGGCGACGCTTGCCCTTGGTCTCTTTACCGAATGCGATGGTGCCGCTGACTTCAGCCAGAATCGAGGCTTCTTTCGGACGACGCGCTTCGAACAGGTCGGCAACACGCGGCAGACCACCGGTAATGTCACGGGTCTTCGACGTTTCTTGCGGGATACGCGCGATAACGTCACCAACACCGATCTGCGCACCGTCAGCCACACCAACAAGGGCGTTGGCTGGCAGGAAGTACTGGGCAGGTACGTCAGTACCTGGCAGGTACAGGTCCTTGCCTGAGGCATCGACCATCTTGATTGCTGGACGGATTTCCTTGCCTGCGGCAGGGCGATCCTTGACGTCCAGTACTTCAATGTTGGTCAAGCCAGTCAGTTCATCGGTCTGACGCTTGATGGTGATGTTTTCTTCCATGCCCACGAAGGTCACGGTACCTTTCAGCTCGGTAACGATCGGGTGAGTGTGCGGGTCCCACTTGGCGACGATGGCGCCAGCTTCGACCTTTTCACCTTCCTTGACCGAAATCACCGCACCGTAAGGCAGCTTGTAGCGCTCACGCTCACGACCGAACTCGTCGGCAATCGCCAACTCACCCGAACGCGATACGGCAACCAGGTTACCGTCGGCACGCTCAACCTGCTTCAGGTTGTGCAGACGCACCATACCGCCATTCTTCACCTGGACGCTGTCGGCAGCCGAAGTACGGCTTGCGGCACCACCGATGTGGAACGTACGCATGGTCAGCTGGGTACCCGGCTCACCGATCGACTGGGCAGCGATAACGCCGACAGCTTCACCGATGTTCACCTGATGACCGCGAGCCAGGTCACGACCGTAGCACTTGGCGCAGATGCCGTAGCGGGTTTCGCAGTTGATCGGCGAACGCACGATCACTTCGTCGATGCTGTTCAGCTCGATGAACTCAACCCACTGCTCGTCGACCAAGGTACCGGCCGGAACGATAACGTCCTCGGTACCTGGCTTGAACACGTCACGGGCGATGACACGACCCAATACACGCTCACCCAGCGGCTCTACAACGTCGCCGCCTTCGATGTGTGGCGTCATCACCAGGCCCTGATCGGTGCCGCAGTCGATCTCGGTCACAACCAGATCCTGGGCAACGTCCACCAGACGACGAGTCAGGTAACCGGAGTTAGCGGTTTTCAGTGCGGTATCCGCCAGACCCTTACGAGCACCGTGAGTCGAGATGAAGTACTGAAGTACGCTCAGACCTTCACGGAAGTTCGCAGTGATTGGCGTCTCGATGATGGAGCCGTCCGGCTTGGCCATCAGACCACGCATACCGGCCAGCTGACGGATCTGGGCTGCGGAACCCCGCGCACCCGAGTCAGCCATCATGTACATCGAGTTGAAGGACTCTTGCTCGACTTCCTTGCCTTCGCGGTCGATGACCTTCTCTTTCGAGAGGTTGGCCATCATCGCCTTGGACACTTCGTCGTTCGCCTTCGACCACAAGTCGATGACCTTGTTGTACTTCTCGCCCTGGGTTACCAGACCGGAGGCGTACTGGCTCTCGATTTCCTTCACTTCGTCGGTAGCGTTACCGATGATGCGGGCTTTCTCGTCCGGGATAACGAAGTCGTTAACACCGATGGAAACGCCGGAAATGGTCGAGTAAGCGAAACCGGTGTACATCAGCTGGTCGGCGAAGATAACGGTCTCTTTCAGACCAACCACGCGATAGCACTGGTTGATCAGCTTGGAGATCGCCTTTTTCTTCATCGGCTGGTTGACCACGTCGTACGGCAGACCTGCTGGCACAACCTGGAACAGCAGCGCACGGCCGACGGTGGTGTCGACGATGCGGGTGTTCTTGACCACCGAGCCATCACGCTCTTTCACGGTTTCGTTGATACGAACCTTGATTTTCGCATGCAGGGCGGCTTCGCCGGCGCGGAATACGCGGTCGACTTCCTGCAGGTCGGCGAACACGCGACCCTCGCCCTTGGCATTGATCGCTTCACGGGTCATGTAATACAGACCCAGTACAACGTCCTGCGACGGAACGATGATTGGCTCACCGTTGGCTGGCGACAGGATGTTGTTGGTCGACATCATCAGCGCACGCGCTTCGAGCTGGGCTTCCAGGGTCAGCGGCACGTGAACGGCCATCTGGTCGCCGTCGAAGTCGGCGTTGTACGCAGCACAGACCAGCGGGTGCAGCTGGATAGCCTTACCTTCGATCAGTACGGGTTCAAACGCCTGGATACCCAGACGGTGAAGAGTCGGTGCACGGTTGAGCAGTACGGGGTGTTCGCGAATCACTTCGGCGAGAACGTCCCACACCTCTGGCAGCTCGCGCTCGACCATCTTCTTGGCAGCCTTGATGGTGGTCGCCAGACCACGCATTTCCAGCTTGCCGAAAATGAACGGCTTGAACAGCTCGAGGGCCATCTTCTTCGGCAGACCGCACTGGTGCAGACGCAGGGTCGGACCTACGGTAATTACCGAACGGCCGGAGTAGTCAACACGCTTACCGAGCAAGTTCTGACGGAAGCGACCTTGCTTACCTTTGATCATGTCGGCCAGGGACTTCAGCGGACGCTTGTTCGAGCCAGTGATGGCGCGACCACGGCGGCCGTTGTCCAGCAGGGCGTCGACCGCTTCCTGCAGCATGCGCTTTTCGTTGCGCACGATGATGTCCGGCGCCGACAGATCCAGCAGGCGCTTCAGGCGGTTGTTACGGTTGATCACCCGACGATACAGGTCGTTCAGGTCGGAGGTCGCAAAACGGCCACCATCCAGCGGCACCAGCGGACGCAGGTCCGGCGGCAGCACTGGCAGAACGGTCAGGACCATCCACTCAGGCAGGTTGCCCGAGCCCTGGAAAGCTTCCATCAGCTTCAGACGCTTGGAAAGCTTCTTGATCTTGGTTTCCGAGTTGGTCTGCGGAATTTCTTCGCGCAGGCGGCCGATCTCGTGCTCCAGGTCGATAGCGTGCAGCAGCTCGCGGACAGCCTCGGCACCCATGCGGGCGTCAAAGTCATCACCGAACTCTTCCAGCGCTTCGAAGTACTGCTCGTCGTTCAGCAGCTGGCCCTTTTCCAGGGTAGTCATGCCCGGGTCGATAACGACATAGCTCTCAAAGTAGAGCACGCGCTCGATATCACGCAGGGTCATGTCCATCAGCAGGCCGATACGGGACGGCAGCGACTTCAGGAACCAGATGTGGGCAACCGGCGAGGCCAGCTCGATGTGCGCCATGCGCTCACGACGAACCTTCGCCAGGGCAACTTCAACGCCGCACTTCTCGCAGATTACGCCGCGGTGCTTGAGGCGCTTGTACTTGCCGCACAGGCACTCGTAGTCCTTGACTGGGCCAAAGATCTTGGCGCAGAACAGGCCGTCACGCTCAGGCTTGAACGTACGGTAGTTGATGGTTTCCGGCTTCTTAACTTCACCGAACGACCACGAACGGATCATTTCAGGCGACGCCAGACCGATGCGGATGGCGTCGAACTCTTCGACTTGACCCTGGTTTTTCAGCAAATTCAGTAGGTCTTTCAAGGCCTTTCCTCCTGGCGGAGCAGGGAGCGGGCATTACCTGCCCCACTCCCCTTCGCGTCACGTGTTATTCGGTTTCCAGATCGATATCGATACCGAGCGAACGGATCTCTTTGATCAACACGTTGAAGGACTCGGGCATGCCCGGCTCCATACGGTGATCGCCATCCACGATGTTCTTGTACATCTTGGTACGGCCGTTCACGTCGTCCGACTTCACTGTGAGCATTTCTTGCAGGGTGTATGCCGCGCCGTATGCTTCCAGCGCCCACACTTCCATCTCCCCGAAACGCTGACCACCGAACTGCGCCTTACCACCCAGCGGCTGCTGGGTAACCAGGCTGTAGGAACCAGTGGAACGCGCGTGCATCTTGTCGTCCACCAAGTGGTTCAGCTTGAGCATGTACATGTAACCAACGGTCACAGGACGCTCGAACTTGTTGCCGGTACGGCCGTCGAACAGCACCATCTGGCCGCTCTCTGGCAGGTCGGCCAGCTTCAGCATGGCCTTGATCTCGCGCTCCTTGGCACCATCGAAGACCGGGGTGGCCATCGGCACGCCTTTCTTCAGGTTGTTAGCCAGGGCCAGGATCTCTTCGTCGGTGAACTCGTCGAGGTTTTCCTGACGACCGCCGATCTCGTTGTAGACCTCGGTCAGGAACACGCGCAACTCAGCGGCTTTACGCTGCTCTTCGAGCATGCGGTCGATCTTCTCACCCAGGCCCTTGGCCGCGAGGCCCAGGTGGGTTTCAAGGATCTGACCAACGTTCATACGCGAAGGTACACCCAGCGGGTTCAGTACGACGTCAACCGGAGTACCGTTGGCATCGTGCGGCATGTCTTCAACCGGCATGATGACCGAGACGACACCCTTGTTACCGTGACGACCGGCCATCTTGTCACCCGGCTGGATGCGACGGCGGATTGCCAGGTAAACCTTGACGATCTTCAGTACGCCCGGTGCCAGGTCATCGCCCTGCTGCAGCTTGCGCTTCTTGTCTTCGAACTTGTCGTCCAGCAGACGGCGACGGTCGACGATGTACTGCTGAGCCTTTTCCAGCTGCTCGTTCAGTGCATCTTCAGCCATGCGCAGTTTGAACCACTGGCCGTGCTCCAGACCGTCCAGCACCTCGTCAGTGATCACGGTGCCTTTCTTCAGGCCCGCACCACCATCAACCACCTGGCCGTTCAGGGCAGAACGCAGACGCTCGAAGGTCGCACCCTCAACAATGCGGAACTCTTCGTTGAGGTCCTTGCGGATCTCGTCGAGCTGCATCTTCTCGATGGCCAGCGCGCGGCTATCGCGCTCTACGCCATCACGGGTGAAGACCTGTACGTCGATGACAGTACCCTTGGTGCCGGTTGGCACACGCAGGGAGGTGTCCTTAACGTCGCTGGCCTTCTCGCCGAAGATTGCGCGCAGCAGTTTTTCTTCCGGAGTCAGCTGGGTTTCGCCTTTTGGCGTGACCTTGCCGACCAGGATGTCGCCAGCGCCAACTTCAGCACCTACGTAAACGATACCGGCTTCGTCCAGCTTGTTCAGTGCGGCTTCACCCACGTTCGGGATGTCCGCAGTGATTTCCTCTGGGCCGAGCTTGGTGTCACGCGCCACACAGGTCAGTTCCTGAATGTGGATGGTGGTGAAGCGATCTTCCTGAACCACACGCTCGGACAGGCAGATGGAGTCTTCGAAGTTGAAGCCGTTCCACGCCATGAACGCGATGCGCATGTTCTGACCCAGAGCCAGCTCACCCATGTCGGTGGACGGGCCGTCGGCCATAATGTCACCACGCTGAACCTTGTCACCTTTGCTCACCAGCGGACGCTGGTTGATGCAGGTGTTCTGGTTCGAACGGGTGTACTTGGTCAGGTTGTAGATATCCACACCTGCTTCGCCGGTTTCCACTTCGTCGTCGGCAACGCGAACAACGATACGGCTAGCGTCGACCGAGTCGATCACACCACCGCGGCGAGCAACCACGCAGACACCGGAGTCGCGGGCAACGTTGCGCTCCATGCCGGTACCTACCAGCGGCTTGTCGGCGCGCAGGGTTGGTACAGCCTGACGCTGCATGTTCGAACCCATCAACGCACGGTTGGCGTCGTCGTGCTCGAGGAACGGAATCAGCGACGCTGCAACGGAAACAACCTGCTTCGGCGAAACGTCCATCAGGGTGACGTCTTCCGGCGCCTTGACGGTGAATTCGTTCAGGTGACGAACTGCTACCAGCTCATCGATCAGTTGCTTCTTGTCGTTCATCGCGGCCGAAGCCTGTGCGATGACGTGATCTGCCTCTTCGATTGCCGACAGGAACACGATGTCGTCGCTGACAACGCCTTCCTTCACCACGCGGTACGGGCTTTCCAGGAAGCCGTACTGGTTGGTGCGAGCGTAGGCAGCCAGGGAGTTGATCAGACCGATGTTCGGACCTTCAGGGGTCTCGATCGGGCACACACGGCCGTAGTGGGTCGGGTGTACGTCACGGACTTCGAAGCCGGCACGCTCACGGGTCAGACCGCCAGGGCCGAGTGCAGAGACGCGGCGCTTGTGGGTAATCTCCGAGAGAGGGTTGTTCTGGTCCATGAACTGGGACAGCTGGCTGGAACCGAAGAACTCTTTCACCGCTGCCGCTACCGGCTTGGCGTTGATCAGGTCTTGCGGCATCAGGCCTTCGCTTTCCGCCATCGACAGGCGTTCCTTGACCGCGCGCTCGACACGCACCAGGCCAACACGGAACTGGTTCTCGGCCATCTCGCCGACGCAACGTACGCGACGGTTACCCAGGTGGTCGATGTCGTCGACGATGCCTTTGCCGTTACGGATATCGACCAGGGTCTTCAGAACCTCGACGATGTCTTCCTTGCTCAGCACGCCCGAACCCTCGATCTCGGTACGACCGATACGACGGTTGAACTTCATGCGGCCTACGGCGGACAGATCGTAACGCTCGGCACTGAAGAACAGGTTGTTGAACAGGGTCTCGGCTGCATCCTTGGTTGGCGGCTCGCCTGGACGCATCATGCGGTAGATCTCGACCAGAGCTTCCAGCTGGTTGCTGGTGGTATCGATCTTCAGAGTGTCAGAGATGAACGGACCGCAATCGATGTCGTTGGTGTACAGGGTCTCGATACGGACAACCTGCGCCTTGGCGACCTTGATCAGCAGCTCGGTGGTCATCTCGGTGTTGCATTCGGCGAGAATTTCGCCGGTAGCCGGATGCACGATAGCCTTGGCGGTAGTGCGGCCCAGGACGTATTCCATTGGAACGTCCAGTTGCTTGACGCCGGCCTTCTCGAGCTGGTTGATGTGGCGCGCGGTAATACGGCGGCCTTGCTCGACGATGACTTTGCCGGTTTCGTCATGGATGTCCATGACTGCAACTTCACCACGCAGACGCTGTGGCACCAGTTCCAGGCTGAGTTTTTCGCCGGAAATGTGGAACACGTTGGTGGTGTAGAAGGTATTCAGCACTTCTTCAGTGCTGTAACCCAGGGCGCGCAGCAGCACCGAGGCCGGCAGTTTGCGGCGACGGTCGATACGCACGAACACGCAGTCCTTCGGGTCGAACTCGAAGTCCAGCCAGGAACCGCGGTAAGGGATGATGCGAGCGGAGTACAGCAGCTTGCCCGAGCTGTGGGTCTTGCCACGGTCGTGGTCGAAGAACACACCAGGCGAACGGTGCAGCTGGGAAACGATCACACGCTCGGTACCGTTGATAACGAAGGTACCGTTCTCAGTCATCAGGGGGATTTCACCCATGTAGACTTCTTGCTCTTTGATGTCCTTGATCGCTTTGTTCGACGATTCCTTGTCGAAGATGATCAGGCGCACCTTGACCCGCAGTGGGACCGCGAAGGTCACGCCACGCAGGACACATTCCTTCACATCGAAGGCGGGTTCGCCCAGGCGATAGCCTACGTACTCCAGGGCAGCATTGCCGGAGTAGCTGATGATCGGGAATACCGATTTGAAGGCCGCGTGCAGGCCGACGTCGCGGAAGTGATCCTTGGATGCTCCCGCTTGCAGGAATTCGCGATACGAATCCAGCTGGATGGCCAGGAGGTAAGGCACATCCATGACGTCCGGCAACTTGCTAAAGTCCTTGCGGATACGTTTTTTCTCAGTGTATGAGTAAGCCATCAGCGTTCCCCAGCTTGGTCACCTGCTTGTTTGGCTTCTCCCGGCGGGAGCAGCCAGAAAATCGTGCAAACCCCTTGGTTTGCGCCACCCACATGGGTGTCTTGCAGCTCGTTATCGGGACCGGCCTGACCGGCCACCAATAACGGAAAAAGGCCGGTGGCATAAGCCACCAGCCATCAGCCTTTCGCTCAACGCTCAGGCTGGCATCGCAAGGTCGAGATTACTTCAGCTCGACTTTAGCGCCTGCTTCTTCCAGCTTCTTCTTAGCGTCTTCAGCGGCTTCTTTCGAAACGCCTTCAGCTACAACCTGAGGAGCGCCATCGACTTTCTCTTTGGCTTCTTTCAGGCCCAGACCGGTCAGTTCGCGAACGGCTTTGATCACGTTCACTTTCTTGTCGCCGGCTTCAACCAGAACAACGTTGAACTCGGTCTGCTCTTCAACAACGGCAGCAGCAGCAGCTGGGCCAGCAGCGGCAACAGCAGCGGTAACGCCGAAGGTTTCTTCCATTGCTTTGATCAGCTCAACAACTTCCAGAACGGTTTTCTGGCCGATTGCTTCGATGATTTGTTCGTTAGTCAGAGACATGACTCAATCCTGTATTGGGGTGACAGCCTACGCAGCCATCAAATTAAACGTATGATTTTGAAAGAGTTCGCACGCCTTAGGCGGCGGTAGCTTCTTTCTGGTCGCGAATGGCTGCCAGAGTACGAGCCAGCTTGCTGGTGGCGCCTTGAATAACGCTCATCAGTCGTGCAATAGCTTCGTCGCGGGTCGGCAGGGTAGCCAACACGTCGATCTGGTTCGCTGCAATGAAATTGCCGTCAAACGCAGCTGCCTTGATCTCGAACTTGTCCTGACCCTTGGCGAACTCTTTGAACAGACGAGCAGCAGCGCCCGGGTGTTCGTTGGAGAAAGCAATCAGGGTCGGGCCTTTGAACGCGTCGTTGAGGATCGAGAATTCGGTGCCTTCAACAGCGCGCTTGAGCAGGGTATTACGCACTACACGTACGTATACGCCAGCTTCGCGGGCCTCTTTACGGAGTCCGGTCATTGCGCTTACAGTCACACCACGGGCATCAGCCACGACAGCGGACAGAGCGACTTTGGCAGCCTCGTTGACTTCAGCGACGATGGCCTTCTTGTCTTCGAGTTTAATTGCCACGGGTTTACTCCTGGTTTTTACCGTTTCATCTGGCCGAGGCCGGATGTCGTTTTGGTGTCTGATTCGGTAACGAATCGGGAGCACCATCTGCGTGGGCTGATATTTTAAGGCTTGCGCCGCCTACGGTCTTGGATAGCCCCCGCCAGGCAGGGACCCCAATTTTTGCTGGCGGCGCGACTGGTCGCGCCGCCATGTTCTTACACGTTCAGCGAGCTCTGATCGATGACCAGACCTGGGCCCATGGTGGTGCTCAGGGTAACGCGCTTAACGTAGATACCTTTCGAGGAAGCTGGCTTGATACGCTTCAGGTCAGCGATCAGGGCTTCAACGTTTTCCTTCAGCTTGTCAGCTTCAAAGCCGATCTTGCCAACGGAGGTGTGGATGATACCGTTTTTGTCGGTACGGTAGCGAACCTGACCAGCCTTGGCGTTTTTCACGGCAGTGGCTACGTCTGGGGTCACGGTACCAACTTTCGGGTTAGGCATCAGGCCGCGAGGACCCAGAACCTGACCCAGCTGACCTACAACGCGCATGGCATCAGGCGATGCGATAACGACGTCATAGTTCAGGTCGCCGCCTTTCATTTCGGCAGCCAGATCGTCCATACCTACGCGATCTGCGCCGGCAGCCAGAGCAGCTTCAGCAGCTGGACCCTGGGTGAAGACAGCAACGCGAACGGTCTTGCCAGTGCCGTGTGGCAGCACGGTAGCGCTACGTACGACTTGGTCGGATTTACGCGGGTCAACACCGAGGTTAACGGCGATGTCGTAGGACTCGACGAACTTGGCAGCAGGCAGCGAGGCCAGCAGAGTTGCCGCTTCTTCGAAGTTGTAGGCCTTGCCTGCTTCGATTTTCTCGGCGATTGCCTTTTGGCGTTTGGTCAGCTTAGCCATTACACACCCTCCACGTTCAGGCCCATGCTGCGGGCAGAGCCAGCGATGGTGCGTACAGCAGCGTCCAGGTCAGCGGCAGTCAGGTCAGCCTGTTTGGCTTTCGCGATGTCTTCCAGCTGAGCACGGGTAACGGTACCGACTTTAACGGTGTTCGGGCGAGCCGAACCACTGGTCAGGCCAGCAGCTTTCTTCAGCAGAACCGAGGCAGGGGTGCTCTTGGTCTCGAAGGTGAAGCTACGGTCGCTGTAGACAGTGATGATCACTGGAGTCGGCAGGCCGGCTTCTTGACCCTGGGTACGGGCGTTGAAGGCCTTGCAGAATTCCATGATGTTCACACCATGTTGACCCAGAGCTGGACCAACGGGTGGGCTTGGGTTGGCCTGGCCGGCCTTAACTTGCAGCTTGATGTAAGCCTGAATCTTCTTAGCCATGAGCTACTCCAAAATCGGGTACGAACGCCTGATGGCTCCCCGGATGACTTGCGTTTTATCCCAGTGACGACAAAACCCCGCAGCACACAGGGCTGCGGGGTATGGGATGCTTCGTCCGCCTAGACCTTTTCGACCTGGCTGAACTCGAGCTCCACCGGAGTAGAGCGACCGAAAATGAGCACCGCAACCTGCAGGCGACTCTTTTCGTAGTTAACTTCTTCGACACTACCATTGAAGTCAGCGAACGGACCATCAATGACTCGAACCACTTCACCTGGCTCGAACAGCGTCTTGGGCTTCGGCTTATCGCTACCGTCGGCAACGCGACGCAGGATGGCCTCAGCTTCTTTATCGGTAATCGGCGCAGGCTTGTCAGCAGTACCGCCAATAAAGCCCATCACGCGAGGGGTGTCCTTGACCAAGTGCCAAGTCCCTTCATTCATCTCCATCTGGACCAGTACATAGCCAGGGAAGAATTTACGCTCACTCTTGCGCTTCTGGCCGTTGCGCATTTCGACGACTTCTTCGGTCGGGACCAAGATCTCGCCGAAACCGTCTTCCATGCCAGCCAGCTTGACGCGCTCGATGAGGGAGCGCATTACATGCTTCTCGTAACCCGAGTAAGCATGCACAACATACCAACGCTTAGCCACGGGACACCTTTAGCCAACGATCAAGGAGACCGCCCAGCCGAGCAGGGAGTCGAGCCCCCACAGCAGCAGTGCCATAACCAGCACGACAGCCACGACAATCAGCGTGGTCTGGGTGGTTTCCTGGCGGGTCGGCCACACGACTTTACGAATCTCGGTACGAGCTTCCTTCGCCAACGCAAAGAACGACTTGCCCTTCGCAGTCTGCAGAGCTACAAAGCCCGCGACAGCAGCAAGGACGAGAAGCACAAGAACGCGATACAGGATTGGGGAGGCGGAGTAATATTGATTACCCACGACACCAACAACCACCAAAGCCACTACAGCCAGCCACTTGAACAGATCAAAACGCGATTCTTGGGCTTCAGTTTTGGGGGTCATCGAGGAGGATCCTGTAAGAAGAAAGCCATCACACCGAGGTGAAATGGCAGGTCAGGAGGGAATCGAACCCCCAACCTACGGTTTTGGAGACCGTCGCTCTGCCAATTGAGCTACTGACCTGTAACGCTGTATCAGGCCGGCCATTATACCGGCCTGATCAAGTAAATCAACTACTTATTCAATAATTTTTGCTACGACACCGGCGCCGACGGTACGACCGCCTTCACGGATAGCGAAGCGCAGACCGTCTTCCATTGCGATGGTCTTGATCAGGGTAACAGTCATCTGAATGTTGTCACCTGGCATTACCATTTCAACGCCTTCCGGCAGTTCGCAGTTACCGGTCACGTCAGTGGTACGGAAGTAGAACTGTGGACGGTAGCCCTTGAAGAACGGCGTGTGACGACCGCCTTCTTCCTTCGACAGGACGTAGACTTCTGCGGTGAACTTGGTGTGCGGCTTGACCGAACCTGGCTTGACCAGAACCTG
>NZ_JBICMC010000039.1:0-63012 GCF_043106005.1 Pseudomonas sp. GLN_2
CCGCGAAGAGGCCGGCACAGGCAATACCGCTTATCAAGCAACAGCCCCTTCCCCAGGCCGCCCACCCACCACAAACCACAGCGGCCACAGCGCCAACGCCCCCGCCACACCCGCCGCGAGGGCAAAATGCAGCAAGCTGGCACCGGCGCCAATCATCGCCAGCAGCGCACCGCCGAGCCCCAGCAAGGCGATAGTGATCATCCCCAGCATGGCCGAAACCAGCCCCTTGCTCTGCTCACTGGAGAACAGCGTCAGGCGGTACAGCACCGCATTGGCCACGCCCAACCCCAGCGCATACAGCGACATGCCAGCCACCACACTGGTCACACTCGGCCGGTACCAGGTCGCCAGCACCATCAGGCACAGGCCCGCCAGGTATGGCCAGAGCGCGCCACGCACCAGGGCTGGCAGCGGGTAGCGATCGGCAATACGGTTGATGATCAGGTTACCGAGAATCAGCCCGCCAAAGACCGGCAACTGCCACAAGGCATACTCCAGGGTGCTCAATCCCTCATCGTGAATCAGCAGCACCGGCGACAGGCCAATCCAGCCAATCAGCGGCAATCCGACCAACCCAAGGGCGGCGCTGCCTGCAACGAAGCGGCGGTTGCCCAGCAGTTGGCCATAGCCCGCCAACAGTGGCAGCAGGTGAATCGGCGTGAACGCCAGCCGCGAGCCGTCACGGCGCTCCACGCCCAGGGTTTCCGGCATCAGCCGGTACAGCAGCAGCCAGGCCAGCACCGCGCCGATGGCGAACGCCACGAACAGCCAGCGCCAGTCCAGCCATTGCAGCAGCAAGGTGCCCACCAGCGGCCCGAGCAGGGGCGACAGCAAGGCGATGTTGGCCAACAGGGCCATCATGCGTACAGCATCAGCCTCGCTGAAAGCCTCGTTCAGGGCCGGGTAGCTGACGGTGACCACAAAGCCCAGGCCAATGCCCTGCAACAGGCGCAACAGGTTGAACAGGCCGATGTCCTGGACCCAGAAGGTCGCCAGGCAGGCCAGGCCAAAGAATGCGCAACCGACCAGCAGCAGCGGGCGCCGTCCATAACGGTCGGCCAACGGGCCGATCAGCCATTGCAGTACCACGCCGCCCAGCAGGTACAGGTTGAGGGCATGGGGTATGTATTCGGGACTGGCGTCGAGGTCACTGACCACGACCGGCATCGCCGGCATGACCGCGTCGCTGGCCAGGTAGGTCAGCAGTTCGAACAGGGCCAAGGTCAGGCCGAACAGCAAGGCACGCAGAGGGGTGACATACAGCAGTGGTTTCATGATGGCGTATCGGGTGTGACAGGCGGGATCACGCTATATGCCAGAAATTGTTGGAAATTGCTGTGAGCAAGTGTAATCAGGGTAGGAAAAAGCTGGGGCCGCTTTGCGCCCCTTCACGGGCAAGCCCGCCCCTCCGAGGACATGCGTGTCCTGTGTAGGAGCGGGCTTGCCCGCGAAGGGGCGCAAAGCGGCCCCGGCTTCAACGCGGTATTACTGCGTTGCAGTCTCCTGCACCACGCGAATAACCCGCTGCGGAAACGGAATGTCGATCCCTTCGGCTTTCAACCGGTCACGCGCGTACTCGTTGAGCATGAACATCACATCCCAGTAATCGGAGGTCTTGGTCCACAAGCGCAGCGATACGGTGATCGAGCTGTCGCCCAGCGTTGACACGACCGCCTGCGGTGCAGGGTCTTGCAGAACACGCGGGTCCTTTGCCAGCTCCAGCAGCACATTGCGGGCCTTCTGCAGGTCCGCCTCGTAGTCAACGCCCACATCGAACACCACCTTGCGCGTCGGCTGGCGGTTGGTGTTGGTAATGATGCCGTTGGACAGGCTGCCATTGGGCATGATGACCGTCTTGTTGTCACCGGTGCGCAGCACGGTGTGGAAGATCTGGATACTGTCGACGGTGCCGGCAACGCCCTGCGCCTCGATCCAGTCACCGATACGGAACGGGCGGAACATCAGGATCAGCACACCACCGGCGAAGTTCGCCAGGCTGCCCTGCAAGGCAAGGCCGATGGCCAGGCCTGCGGCACCGATGGCGGCGACGAACGAGGTGGTCTCGATGCCGATCATCGAGGCCACGCTGACCAACAGCAGCACCTTCAGCACAATGTTCGCCAGGGTGCTGATGAAGCCCTGCAGCGCCAGGTCGGCGTTGCGCAGGCCAACCAGCTTGCCGAGGCGGGCGCTGACCTTGTTGATGATCCACCAGCCAACCGCCAAGGTCAGCAGTGCCAGCAGCACACGGCTGCCGTATTCCATGATCAAAGGGATCCACGTCTGGGATTGGCGGACGAGCTGGTCGACCTCAGCGTTCAAATCCATATTCATCTCCTGATGCCGAGTGGCAAGTACACGGTAGAACAGGCCGCGCGTGTTATTACGCAACCCCGGCCCCCATGGACATCATTTGGCCATCGGGGTTCCGGCCCCCCCGCATCAGTCGCGGAAGTTGTTGAACTGCAGCGGCATGTCGAATTCCTTGGTGCGCAGCAGGGCAATCGCTTCCTGCAGATCGTCACGTTTCTTGCCGGTTACCCGTACCTGCTCACCCTGGATGGCGGCCTGTACTTTCAGCTTGCCATCCTTGATGGTGGCAACGATCTTTTTTGCCAGGTCCTTGTCGATGCCTTCGCGGAACTTGGCTTCCTGTTTCTTTTCCTTGCCGGAGGCGTAGGGGTCCTTGGTTTCCAGGCACTTCACGTCGATCTTGCGCTTGACCAGTGCAAGGCGCAGGATCTCCAGCATCGCCTCGAGCTGGAACTCTTCCTCAGCAGTGAGCATCACGGTCTGCTCTTTGTCCTTGAACTCGAAGGTGCCTTTGCCCTTGAGGTCGTAGCGGCGGTCCAGTTCCTTGATGGCGTTGTCGACCGCGTTCTGCACTTCGTGCTTGTCCAGTTCCGATACCACGTCGAACGAAGGCATGGTTGTTCTCCCAAAATAAAAGCGCGCTCAGGCTGAAGATGGAGCGCGCTGGGTTTGAAGGTTAAAATGCGGGCTCATTATAACGGGTTGCGAAACGCATATGAGCAGCACCTGGCATATTCTCGGCGCCGGTAGCCTTGGCAGTCTGTGGGCCTGCCGGCTGGCACGCGCCGGCAAGGCTGTGCGCCTGATCCTGCGTGACGGGCAACGGCTGCAGGCCTATCAGCAGGCCGGTGGCCTGACCCTGGTCGAGCAGGACCAAACCCGGCGCTACGCCATACCGGCCGAAACGGCGCAAGCGCAAGGCCCGATCCACCGGCTGCTGGTGGCCTGCAAGGCCTATGACGCTGCCCCCGCGATTGCCGGTCTAGCGCCTCGGCTGGCCGAGAGCGCCGAAGTGCTGCTGTTGCAGAATGGCCTGGGCAGCCAGGATGAAGTCGCCGACCTGGTGCCGCACGCTCGCTGCATCTTCGCCTCCAGCACCGAAGGCGCCTTCCGCGAGGGGGACTGGCAAGTGCGTTTTGCCGGCCATGGCTTCAACTGGCTAGGCGACCCTCGAAGCCCCCTGCTCCCCGCCTGGTTCGGTGACCTGCACGAGGCCGGTATCCCCGCTGAGTGGACAGTAGACATACTGACCCGCCTGTGGCGCAAGTTGGCGCTCAATTGCGCCATCAACCCGCTGACCGTGCTTCACGATTGCCAGAATGGCGGGCTGCTGGGGCACCTGGGTGAAGTGCAAGCCCTGTGCGTCGAACTGGCCCGACTGCTGCGCCGTTGCGGCCAGCCGCAAGCAGCCGAGGGGCTGGACGAAGAAGTTCAGCGGGTAATCCTCGCCACCGCAGCCAACTACTCTTCCATGTACCAGGACGTGCATGCAGGACGGCGCACCGAGTTGCACTACCTGCTCGGCCATGCTTGCCGCGCTGCGGGCCGTCATGGCCTGCAACTGCCGCAGCTGGAACACCTGCTGCAGCGCTTGGTCGAAAACCTGCGCGTGCGTGGCTTGCCTTGCGACTGACGCGGCCCTTCCACCGGATACGGACATTGCCTTGCCCATGACCTTGCGCCAACGCCTGGAAAACCTCCCGGTCGGGCAGAAGCTGCTGGCGGCCCTGCTGGTACTGCTGGTGACCATCTTGCTGATGGCCAACCTCACCTTCATCAGCGCCGCCTACTGGATCACCCAGGAAAGCATGGCGCCGCAGGCTATGCACACCATCGGCCGGCTGGTGGCCAATCCACAGCTTGCAGCCCGCGCCGGCGACACCCCGGACACGGCCCGTGCCCTGCTCAAGGAGCTGGACAGTTACACACCGCTGCGCGCCGCCGCCATCTACGGTGGCGACGGCCGAATGCTGGCGCAGTTGCAGCATGGCGAGCCGCTGGCCCTGCCCAAGCGTTTTCGCAACATTGACGGCTGGCGCCTGATGGAGTTTCGCAGCACTCAGTTGATCCGCATCCCCCGCGATGCCAACCCACCGGCACATTTGCTGCTGGTAGCCAGCAGCGAACTGCCCACGGCCTTCTACACCGGCACACTCAGCGCCAGCCTGGGCATCCTGGTGTTCAGTGTCCTGCTATGGATCGTCATCGCCCGGCAGATCAAACGCCTGATCACCCAGCCGATCAACCAGCTTGAGGAGCTCAGCCGCCAGGTTACCCGCGAAGAGAGCTACGCCTTGCGTGCCCAGCGCGGCAATGACGATGAAATCGGCAGCCTGGCCGAGGCCTTCAACACCATGCTGTCGCGCATCGAGGCCCGCGAGCAGCAGCTCAAGAGCGCCCGCGACGAGTTCCAGAGTGCCTACGACCAGGCTCAGGGCCTTGCCGAAGAAACCCGCCACACCAACCGCAAGCTGGAACTGGAAGTACAGGTACGCAGCAAGATCGAGAAAAAGCTCACCGGTTTTCAGAACTACCTCAACAGCATCATCGACTCGATGCCCTCGGCACTGATCGCCCTCGACGAACAGCTCTACGTGACCCAATGGAACCACGAAGCCACGGTGCTTTCCGGCACGCCACTGGACGAGGCACTCAACCAGCCGGTGTTCATTGCGTTCGAGCCGCTGAAGCCGTTCCTCCCGCAACTGAAGGAAACCGTGGAAAAACATCGAGTGGCGAAGATCGAGCGGGTAACCTGGCCCAAAGGCGACGACCTGCGCCACTACGCCCTGACCTTCTACCCACTGACGGGCGGCGGCGGGCGCGGCGTGGTCATTCGTATCGACGACATCACCCAGCGTCTGTCATTGGAAGAGATGATGGTGCAGTCAGAAAAAATGCTCTCGGTCGGGGGGCTGGCTGCCGGCATGGCGCACGAAATCAACAACCCGCTGGGCGCTATCCTGCACAACGTGCAGAACATTCGCCGGCGCCTGTCGTCCGACCTGCCGCGCAACCAGGAACAGGCCGAAGAGCTGGGCATCGACCTGGCCACGATCAACCGCTACCTGGACAGCCGCGAGGTGCCGCAACTGCTCGACGGCATTCAGCAGGCCGGCGCCCGGGCGGCGAAGATCGTCACCCACATGCTCAGCTTCAGCCGCCGCAGTAACCGCCAGCTGGTGCCATGCGAGCTGCCGGCACTGATCGATCAGGCGCTTGAAATTGCCGGCAATGACTTCGATCTGGCCATCGGCTTCGACTTCAAGGGGCAAGCCATCGTGCGCCAGTTCGACCCCGACCTGGGGCCGGTGCCATGCACCGCCAACGAGCTGGAACAAGTACTGCTCAACTTGCTGAAGAATGCAGCCCAGGCCATCCACCAACGCCCGCAACCCAGCGAGCCCGGACGCATCACACTGCGCACCCGGCTAAACCCGCCATGGGCAGAAATCCAGGTCGAGGACAACGGCGTCGGTATGCCCGAGGCGGTGCGCAAGCGCACCTTCGAGCCGTTCTTCACCACCAAGGAAATCGGCCAGGGTACCGGGCTGGGCCTGTCGGTCTCCTACTTCATCATCACCAACAACCACAAGGGGCAGATGGAAGTGCAATCCACGCCAGGCCAAGGCACCTGCTTTACCCTACGCCTGCCCCTCACCCAGCCGGCAGCGGCGGTGCCGGCCAGAACGGAGCAATGACATGGGCTACCGCCTTTCGAAGATCTATACCCGCACCGGCGACAAAGGCGAAACCGGCCTGGGCGACGGCCGTCGGGTGCCCAAGGACCACCCGCGGATCGAAGCGATTGGCGAGGTGGACAGCCTGAACAGCCAGTTGGGGTTGCTGCTGGCGGGGCTCGCCGAGCAGGGGCTGAACGAAGTGACCACAGTGCTGGCGCCGTGTCAGCACCGCTTGTTCGACCTGGGTGGCGAGCTGGCGATGCCCAGTTACCAGGCATTGAACCTGGCGGAAGTGGAACGCCTGGAGGCGGCCATCGATGTGTGGAACGAAGAGCTGGGGCCGCTGAAGAACTTCATTCTGCCCAGTGGTTCGGCGCTGGTGGCGCAGGCGCACGTGTGCCGCAGTCTGGCGCGCAGCGCAGAGCGCCGGTGCCAGCAGTTGAATGCCATGGAGCCGCTGGAAGGCGTTGGTTTGGCGTATATCAACCGGCTTTCCGATCTATTGTTCGTGGCGGCGCGGATCATCGGGCGGCGCCAGGGGGTGGCTGAGGTTTTGTGGCAGCCCGCCGAGAAACCCAAAGGCTGATACTTCTGGGGCTGCTTTGCAGCCCAGTCGCGGGCTTGCCCGCTCCCACAGGTTTCGAGCAGGCTTGAAGCGCGTGAGTTTCCTGTGGGAGCGGGCCCCGCGAATGGGCCCCGCAGCGGCCACTGTTACAGGGGACTCAAACCTCGGGCCAGAACGCCCGGATCCCGGCTACACCCTGTGCCCCGGCTTCCCAGGCCTGCTCGCGCTCACCCGGCCCTACCCCACCCAGCAGGTAAACCGGCTTGTTGAACCCGGCAATCAACCGCTGCGCCTCATCCCATCCCAACGGCACCGCCTCTGGGTGAGTCTGGGTCGCCTGCACTGGCGACAGGGTGACAAAGTCCACGCCCATCTGCTCAGCCAGCGCCAGCTCTTCGGCACTGTGGCAGGATGCCGCCAACCAGCGCTCCTTGGGGAACGGCCGGCCCCTGGCGGCGTACTTGCGCAGCTGCGCGGCCGTCAGGTGCCAACCGGCCGCCGGGAAATCACCCAGCCATTCCAGTGGACCTTTAAGCATCAGCTGCGCCTTGCCCGCACACAGCCCGACCGCATCCACCGCCACGTCGCGGTACTTGGGGTCGTACATGTCCGGGGCACGCAACTGGATCAGGCGAATACCATTGGCCACCGCCTTCTGGATACCCTTGAGCAGCTGCGGCACTTCCAGGCCGTCCGGGGTGATCAGGTACTGGTCCGGCAGGCGCGCAGCGGCGACGATCGGCTTGTTGGCCTCGGGGAATTCGTACTGCGGCAAATCGCGCGGGGCAACCCACTCCAGCGGCTGGCCTTCGGCACCATGCGGTTCGCCAGTGAACACTTCGACCTCGCGCACCTCCAGCAGCACCTGCTTGTCCGGGTAGTCATGGCTGACCTTGATCAGCGCACGCGAATGGCTTACCTCGATGCCCAGCTCCTCGCGCAACTCGCGGGCAAGCGCCGCTTCGACGCTTTCGCCTTCTTCCACCTTGCCACCGGGGAACTCCCACAAGCCGCCCTGGTGCTGGGTATCGGCACGACGTGCGATCAGAATACGGCCATCAGCGCCGCGAATCACGGCAGCTACTACATGAATCCGTTTCACGCTTCACGCTCCTCCAGGCCTGCCTGTTGCCATGCCTGGAAGGCTGGCCATTGATAAATGGTCTCGATGTAGGCTGCCGCCTCGGCGGGGACTTCTACGCGGTAGGTGCGCAGGCGCACGGCTACCGGGGCAAAGAAGGCATCGGCCAGGCTTGCCTTGCCGAACAGGAACGGGCCGCTGTCCTTGGCCACCAGACGGCATTCGGACCACAGCGCAACGATGCGGTCGATGTCGATTTGCACGTCCAGCGGCACGCTGTCCAGCGCCTGGTCGCGCGACAAGTCGAACGGCATGGCGCCGCGCAGGGCAAGGAAGCCGCTATGCATCTGCGCACAGGCCGAACGGGCCTGGGCACGCGCCGCCACATCGGCAGGCCACAGCTGGGCTTCGGGGTGGCGTTCGTTGAGGTATTCGGCAATGGCCAGCGAGTCAGCGATCACACCGTGCTCGCTCTTGAGCAGCGGCACCTTGCCGGTGGAGGAGAAAGCGAGGATGCGCTGGCGGGTATCAGGCTGGTTCAGCTTGATCAGGGTTTCTTCGTAGGGCACGCCAGCCAGCTCGAGGGCCAGGGCGCCACGCAGCGACCAGGAGGAGTACAGCTTGTCGCCGATGATCAGGTGATAGCTCATGGTTCGGCTCCATCAGGTTTGTCTTGCAAAACCCGCAGGCCGCTGCGCGGCCTTTCGCGGGCAAGCCCGCTCCTACAGGGACCGCACCACTCCTGCAGGCATTGCAACACCTGTGGGAGCGGGCGTGCCCGCGAAGAGGCCTTCGGATCAGTAGATCAGGTACGGTACTCGGCGTTGATCTTCACGTACTCGTGGGACAGGTCGGTCGTCCAGATGGTTTCGCTGCACTGGCCACGGCCCAGTTCGATTCGGATGGTGATCTCTTCCTGGGCCATCACTGCCGAACCCTGCGCTTCGGTATAGCTCGGGCTGCGGCCGCCTTTGCTCGCAATGCAAACGCTGTCCAGGTAAACATCGATCAGGCTCACATCCAGCTCCGGTACACCGGCACGACCTACGGCAGCGAGGATACGGCCCCAGTTCGGGTCGGAAGCGAACAGCGCGGTCTTGATCAGCGGCGAGTGGGCCACGGCGTAGCCGACGTCCAGGCACTCCTGGTGGTTGCCACCACCGTTGACCTGCACGGTCACGAACTTGGTCGCACCTTCGCCGTCACGGACGATGGCCTGGGCCACTTCCATGCACACTTCGAACACGGCCTTTTTCAGCGCTTCGAAAAGCGCGCCGCTGGCTTCGGTCACTTCCGGCAGGTCGGCCTTGCCGGTAGCGATCAGCATGCAGCAATCGTTGGTCGAAGTGTCACCATCGATCGTGATGCGGTTGAACGACTTGTTGGCGCCGTCCAGCATCAGGTCCTTGAGGACGCTGGGCGCCACCTTGGCGTCGGTAGCGATGTAGCCCAGCATGGTCGCCATGTTCGGGCGGATCATGCCTGCACCCTTGCTGATACCGGTGACGGTAACGGTCACGCCATCGTGCTGGAACTGGCGGCTGGCCCCCTTGGGCAGGGTGTCGGTGGTCATGATGCCGGTAGCGGCCTCAGCCCAGTTGTTTTCCGACAGGTTGTCGAGGGCGGCCTGCAGCGCGCCTTCGATCTTTTCGACCGGCAGCGGCTCGCCAATCACGCCGGTGGAGAACGGCAGTACCGACTCTGCCGGTACGCCAGCCAGTTCGGCCAGCTTGGCGCAGGTGCGCTCGGCGGCGGCCAGGCCTGGCGCGCCGGTGCCGGCGTTGGCGTTACCCGTGTTGGTCAGCAGGTAGCGCACGGTGCCCTGTACACGCTGCTTGGACAGGATCACCGGCGCTGCGCAGAAGGCGTTGAGGGTGAACACGCCAGCCACGCTGGAGCCTTCGGCACAGCGCATGACCACCACATCCTTGCGCCCCGGGCGCTTGATACCGGCAGAAGCGATACCGAGTTCAAAACCCGGAACCGGGTGCAGGGTGGGCAAAGGACCAAGACCAACAGCCATTAGAGCGCTCCTAGAAAAAACGATGATGTCGAAAAAGGGGCCGCTTCGCGCCCCATCGCGACACAAGGCCGCCCCCACAAGGATCGCGCCCGTTCATGGACGAGCGCGGTACCTGTGGGAGCGGCCTTGTGTCGCGAAAGGGCCGCAAAGCGGCCCCAGGCTTGTACAACGTAAGGTTCAGATCACTCGATCTGACCATGGCAATGCTTGAACTTCTTGCCCGAACCGCACCAGCACGGCTCGTTGCGGCCCAGCTTCTGGTCATTGCGTACTGGCGCCGAGGCTACCGCTACTTCGGCACCCTCCTCGCTCAGTTGCTCACTTTCCAGGCCCGGTGCAGCGGCGTGCTGGAATTGCATGCGACTCGCCAGCTCTTCGGCTTCGCGGCGCAGGCGGGCTTCTTCTTCGGCCGGGTCTTCGCGGCGAACCTGTACGTGCGACAGCACGCGGATGGTGTCGCGCTTGATCGACTCCAACAGCTCCTGGAACAGGCTGAACGACTCGCGCTTGTACTCCTGCTTCGGGTTCTTCTGCGCATAACCACGCAGGTGAATACCGTGACGCAGGTGGTCCATGGTCGACAGGTGGTCTTTCCACAGGTCGTCCAGTACGCGCAGCAGAATCTGCTTCTCGAAGGTTCGCAGGGCGTCGAGACCGGCCTGGTCTTCCTTCTCGGTGTAGGCAGTGGTGATCTCGTTCAGCAGCTTCTCGCGCAAGGTCTCTTCGTAGAGGTGATCATCCTCGTCGAGCCATTGCTGAATCGGCAACTTGATGGCGAAATCGCTGGCCAGCGAAGCCTCCAGGCCGGCTACGTCCCACTGCTCTGGCAGCGACTGCGGCGGAATGTGCTGGCTGATGGTAGCGTCCAGTACTTCCTTGCGGAATTCGACGATGGTGTCGCCAATGTTCTCGGCCGCCAGCAGGCTGTTGCGCATGTGGTAGATCACCTTGCGCTGCTCGTTGGCGACGTCGTCATATTCGAGCAATTGCTTACGAATGTCGAAGTTGCGGCCTTCGACCTTGCGCTGGGCTTTCTCGATAGCGTTGGTGACCATGCGGTGCTCGATGGCCTCGCCCGATTGCATGCCCAGTGCCTTCATGAAGTTCTTCACCCGGTCAGAGGCGAAGATGCGCATCAGGCTGTCTTCCAGCGACAGGTAGAAGCGGCTGGAACCCGGGTCGCCCTGACGACCGGAGCGGCCACGCAGCTGGTTGTCGATACGGCGCGATTCGTGGCGCTCGGAAGCGATTACATGCAGGCCACCCGTCTCGATCACTTGCTGGTGACGCTTCTGCCAGTCGGCCTTGATCTGGGCGATCTGCTCGGCTGTCGGGTTTTCCAGGGCAGCCACTTCGGCTTCCCAGTTACCGCCCAGCAGGATGTCGGTACCACGGCCAGCCATGTTGGTGGCGATGGTCAGTGCACCTGGCGCGCCTGCTTGCGCGATGATCTCGGCTTCCTTCTCGTGATACTTGGCGTTGAGCACCTTGTGGTCGATCCCTTCCTTTTTCAGGAGGTTGGACATGTGCTCGGAAGTTTCAATGGTCGCGGTACCTACCAGCACCGGACGGCCCAGCTTCATGCTTTCCTTGATGTCGGCGATGATCGCGGCGTATTTCTCGTCAGCGGTCAGGTACACCAGGTCGTTGTAGTCCTTACGCGCCAGTGGCTTGTTCGGCGGAATGACCATCACGTTCAGGCCGTAGATCGACTGGAACTCGAATGCTTCGGTGTCGGCGGTACCGGTCATGCCGGACAGCTTGGTGTACAGGCGGAAGTAGTTCTGGAAGGTGGTCGAAGCCAGGGTCTGGCTCTCGGCCTGGATGTTCAGGTTCTCTTTGGCCTCGATGGCCTGGTGCAGGCCCTCGGACAGGCGACGGCCCGGCATGGTACGGCCGGTGTGTTCGTCGATCAGCAGAACCTGGCCGTCCTGGACGATGTACTCGACGTTGCGGTGGAACAGCTTGTGTGCACGAAGACCGGCGTAGACGTGTGTCAGCAAGCCCAGGTTGTGCGCGGAGTACAGGCTCTCGCCCTCAGCCAGCAGGCCCGCCTGGGCCAGCATCTCTTCGATGAACTGGTGACCGGCTTCGTTCAGCTCCACCTGGCGACTCTTCTCGTCGATGGTGAAGTGGCCTTCCTGGGTGACCTGGCCTTCGACCTCTTCGATGTGCTGGGTGAGGCGCGGGATCAGGCGGTTGATCTCGATGTACAGCTTGGAGCTGTCCTCGGCCTGACCGGAAATGATCAGCGGGGTACGCGCTTCGTCGATGAGGATGGAGTCGACTTCGTCGATCACGGCGAAGTTCAGTTCACGCTGGAACTTCTCGTCCTGGCTGAACGCCATGTTGTCGCGCAGGTAGTCGAACCCGAATTCGTTGTTGGTGCCGTAGGTGATGTCGGCTGCATAGGCGGCGCGCTTTTCTTCCGGCGGCTGGAAGGCCGAGACGATACCGACCGACAGCCCGAGGAACTCGTACAGCGGGCGCATCCAGTTGGCGTCACGGCGCGCCAGGTAGTCGTTGACGGTGACCACATGCACGCCCTTGCCGGACAATGCGTTGAGGTAGACGGCCAGGGTACCGACCAAGGTCTTGCCTTCACCGGTGCGCATTTCTGCGATCATACCCTCGTGCAGGGTCATGCCGCCGATCAACTGCACATCGAAATGGCGCATGCCCATTACACGCTTGCCGGCCTCGCGGGCCACGGCGAAGGCTTCGGGCAGCAATTGGTCCAGTGTCTCGCCTTTGGCCAGGCGTTCCTTGAACTCTGCAGTCTTGCCCCGCAGTTGCTCGTCGGAGAGGGCCACCATCTTCTCTTCGAAGGCATTGACGATACTCACCGTCTTGAGCATGCGTTTGACTTCACGCTCGTTCTTGCTTCCAAAAAGTTTTTTTAACAAAGGCGCAAACATATCGGCAGGATCTTCCACACGTAGGGATGGAGGGCGGCCCCATGAGTCGCCCGTGCAGCCCATAGGCCGCATGCGAACGAGCATTCTACCCGGAAACGATGGTGAGGAAAGTGGTGGATTTCCACGATGCTGATACAGCGTTTTGGCAGGGGCCTGTTTTAGATAGGGGCATTTTCACTGAGTTCAAGGCTTGGCAACATGAAAGCTATCGAGAACCAGTCTTGTCTTTGGCTGCCTGTGCCGGCCTCTTCGCGGGTGAACCCGCTCCTACAAGATACCGACAACCCTGGCAGGAGCGGGTTCACCCGCGAAGAGGCCGGCACAGGCAACGGAGATGTTAGACTGTGCCCACGTCACCTCACGCGTACCCCCATGGCCTACAAACCCTCCCCCGCCCAGCCACCTTCCGCCCTGCTGCGCCAGGTGCGCCCGCTGCGCCTGCTGCTGAACCAGGCCGAGCGCCTGGAGCACTTGCAGCGGCTGCTGGAAAGCCAGTTGCAACCGGCTGCCCGCGAGCACTGCCATGTGGCGTCCTGGCGCGATGGTACTTTGTTGCTGGTGGTTACCGACGGCCATTGGGCAACCCGCCTGCGCTACCAGCAGAAGCGCTTGTTGGCGGCCCTGCAGGCCATGGAAGCATTCGGCAACCTCAGGCGCATCCTGTACAAGGTACAGCCGCCGCTGGTACCGGCCAAGCGTGGCGGGCATGCGGCCGAGCTTTCGAACAGCGCGGCCGAGAGCCTGCGCGACACCGCCGAGGGCATTACCGACCCCAAACTGCGCGCCGCACTGGAACGGTTGGCTGCCCACGCTCAGGGCAAGCCATAAAAAAGGCCACCCGAAGGTGGCCTTAATGAACTAGAGAGTGTTCGAACTTACACGGCCGCAACAGGGCGCATGTACGAGATCGGTGCCGTGCTGGCATCTTCGAAAGTGACCACTTCCCAGGCATCGGTTTCAGCAATCAGCTTGCGCAACAGCTGGTTGTTCAGCGCGTGGCCGGACTTGAAGCCCTTGAACTCGCCGATCAGGCTGTTGCCCAGCAGGTACAGATCGCCGATGGCGTCGAGGATCTTGTGCTTGACGAATTCGTCTTCGTAACGAAGGCCGTCTTCGTTGAGCACGCCGTCCTCATCGACCACGATGGCGTTCTCGACACTGCCACCCAACGCAAGGTTGTGCTTGCGCAGGTACTCGATGTCACGCATGAAGCCAAAAGTACGCGCGCGGCTGACTTCCTTCACGAACGACGTGCTGGAAAAGTCGACGCTGGCGCTCTGGGTCCGGTTGCGAAGCACCGGGTGATCGAAATCGATCTCGAAGCTCACCTTGAAACCTTCGAAAGGCAGGAACGTGGCGCGCTTGTCGCCCTCTTCCACGGTTACCTCACGCAGGATGCGGATGAACTTCTTGGCTGCGTCCTGTTCTTCCAGGCCGGCAGACTGAATCAGGAATACAAAAGGACCGGCGCTGCCATCCATGATCGGCACTTCCGAGGCGGAGAGCTCGACGTAGGCGTTATCGATGCCCAGGCCCGCCATGGCGGAGAGCAGGTGCTCGACCGTATCGACCTTGACGTCACCGTTGACCAACGTCGTCGACATGGTTGTCTCGCCGACGTTGGCCGCACGCGCAGGGATCTCGACCACAGGGTCGAGGTCGGCGCGGCGGAAGACGATGCCGGTGTCAACAGGTGCAGGCTTGAGGGTCAGGTAAACCTTCTCCCCGGAGTGCAGACCGACACCTGTGGCACGGATGGTATTCTTCAGGGTGCGTTGTTTAATCATGGCATTGGCCGCTTCAGCGCAAATTGCGAACAGGTATCAACAAAGGCTGGGGATGATAACAGACCCAACCTTTGATGAATACCAATCACCTTTATACCCCTGATAAATTCCATTAATCAGCCTGACGACGCAGGAATGCCGGGATATCGAGGTAGTCCAGGTCATCCTGAGGGTTCAGTTTAGCGGCTGCGGCAGCACCTGCATGCGCCTGGTTGCGCATGACGGTCGGGCGCTCCAGGTCGCGGTAGTTGACCGCTGGCTGCTCCTGGCGCACCGGCGCAGGATTGGACGCTTCGTACGCCTGCTGGGCAGTCTGCAGGGTATTGTCGACCACCTTCACAGGCTTCTCGATGCGTGCGCCCAGACCAGTGGCCACCACGGTCACGTGCAGTTCGTCACGCATGTCCGGGTCGATCACGGTGCCGACCTTGACCATCGCGTGGTCGGAGGCGAAGGCTTCGATGATGCTACCCACGTCGGAGTACTCACCCAGCGACAGGTCCGGGCCTGCGGTGATGTTCACCAGGATACCGCGGGCGCCCTGCAGGTTGACGTCTTCCAGCAGCGGGTTACGGATAGCTGCCTCGGTGGCTTCACGTGCACGGTTCGGGCCGCTGGCGCAGCCAGTACCCATCATGGCCATGCCCATTTCACCCATCACGGTGCGCACGTCGGCGAAGTCGACGTTGATCATGCCTGGGCGCTTGATGATGTCGGAGATACCGCGTACGGCACCGGCCAGTACATCGTCAGCCTTGGCGAAGGCGGACAGCAGGCTGGCATCCTTGCCCAGGATGGTCAGCAGCTTCTCGTTGGGGATGGTGATCAACGAGTCGACGCTTTCAGCCAGCATGCGGATGCCTTCATCGGCGATCTGCATGCGCTTGCGGCCTTCGAACGGGAACGGACGGGTCACCACTGCAACGGTGAGGATACCCATTTCCTTGGCCACTTCGGCAATGATTGGCGCTGCACCGGTACCGGTACCGCCACCCATGCCGGTGGTGATGAACACCATGTTGGTGCCCTGCAGCACTTCAGCGATGCGCTCACGGTCTTCCAGCGCGGCCTGACGGCCGACTTCCGGATTGGCACCAGCACCCAGGCCCTTGGTCACACCCGTGCCCAATTGCAGGATGGTGCGCGCGCCAATGTTTTTCAGCGCCTGGGCATCGGTGTTGGCGCAGATGAATTCCACGCCTTCGATGCTGCTCTTGACCATGTGATTGACGGCGTTGCCGCCACCACCACCTACGCCGATCACTTTGATGACCGGACTTTGCGGGACGTTGTCTACGAGCTCGAACATTTTCCCTCTCCTTACAGTTCTCTAGTTGTTGCGCCTACCACTACTGCTTTGAAACTTAGAAGTTGCCCTGGACCCACTTCTTGAAGCGTTCAAGCACTGGGGCCTTCGGTTCATCGCCATAGCTGTTGCTGCTGCTGTTGCTGTTACCGGTCAGGGCCAAGTCCTCGGACTGCTTCAGCAGGCCGTAGGTGAGCAAGCCCACACCGGTGGAATAGATCGGGTTGCGCACCACGTCGCTCAGCCCCCGAACGCTGTGCGGCACGCCCAGGCGTACCGGCATGTGGAAGATTTCCTCGGCCAGTTCCACGGCGCCTTCCATCTTCGCGGTGCCGCCAGTGAGGACGATGCCGGCGGGCACCAGGTCTTCGTAGCCGCTGCGGCGCAGTTCGGCCTGGATCAGGGTGAAGAGCTCGTCGTAACGTGGCTCCACCACCTCGGCCAGGGCCTGGCGCGACAGCTCGCGCGGTGGGCGATCGCCCACGCTTGGCACCTTGATGGTCTCGCCAGCGCCAGCCAGTTTGGCCAAGGCACAGGCGTAGCGGATCTTGATTTCTTCGGCGTACTGGGTCGGTGTACGCAGGGCCATGGCGATGTCGTTGGTCACCTGGTCGCCGGCAATCGGGATGACCGCCGTGTGGCGGATGGCACCCTCGGTGAAGATGGCGATGTCGGTGGTGCCGCCACCGATGTCCACCAGGCACACGCCCAGTTCTTTTTCATCATCGGTCAGCACCGAGTAGGCCGAAGCCAGCTGTTCGAGGATGATGTCGTCGATTTCCAGGCCGCAGCGGCGCACACACTTCTCGATGTTCTGGGCGGCGTTGACGGCGCAAGTGACCACGTGAACCTTGGCTTCCAGACGCACGCCAGACATGCCCAGCGGCTCGCGCACGCCTTCCTGGTTGTCGATCACATAGTCCTGCGGCAAGGTGTGCAGCACGCGCTGGTCGGCCGGAATCGCCACGGCCTGGGCGGCGTCGAGTACGCGCTCCAGGTCGGCCAGGCTGACCTCGCGGTCACGGATGGCAACGATGCCGTGGGAGTTCAGGCTGCGGATGTGATTACCGGCCACACCGACGAACGCCGAGTGGATACGGCAGCCGGCCATCAGCTGCGCCTCTTCCACGGCGCGCTGGATCGACTGCACGGTGGACTCGATGTTCACCACCACGCCTTTTTTCAGGCCACGGGACGGATGGGTGCCGATCCCGACGATTTCCAGGGTGCCGTCTTCGCCCACTTCGCCCACCAGCGCCACCACCTTGGAGGTGCCAATGTCCAGCCCGACGATCATTTTGCCGCTATGCGCGTTTGCCATGGTCCTGCCTCTCTCTAATTCTTCGCAACGGCGGGTTGGGCCGTCGTCGGTGCAATCGGTTCCCGCCAACCAACGGCAAGTCCGTTGGAATAACGCAGATCAATGCGGGCGATAGTGGTGATCTGGTCTTTGAGTGTCTTGTCGTAAATGGCGATGAAACGGCGCATCTTCTCCACCAGATGATCGCGCCCCAGCAGCAACTCGATGCCTGGCCCGGCACTGCTCGCACCGGTGGTCAGGAACCAGCTGCCTCGCTCGCGCAGCTCCAGGCGAGCGATGGAAAAGCCCAGGGGGCGCAGCATCTGGCTCAATACCTGATACTGCTGCATGACTTGTTGCTGAGCACGCTGCGGCCCGGCCAGCTGCGGCAGGTGCTCATAGTTGGCCAGCTCGCGCGGGGTGAAAGCCTGACCCTGGTTGTTGAGCAGGGCTGCGTCCCCCCAGCGTGCCACCGGCAGCTGCTCTTCAAGGCGGATCACCACCTCGTCGGGCCACACCCGGCGCACTTCGGCATGGGCGATCCACGGCATCTGCTCGAGCTCGGCGCGCATCGCCGGCAGGTCGACGCTGAAGAAGCTCGCCGCCACGTAGGGCGCGATACGCTGCTGCACCGACTGCTGACTGATGTAGCTGAGGTCGCCCTGCACATCGATCTTGGTGATCGGGCGGTCGGCGTACGGCATCAGGCGAATGGCGCCCTCGTAGGCACCAAAGCCGGCCGCCACCAGCAACACCGGCCACAGCAAGCGCTTGAGGCCGCCCAGGCTTGGCCGGGGCAGGCGCGCCGATACGGGCTCGTCGGCCACCAGCCGGCTGGCACCACGCGGCACCGGCTTGCTACGGCCGGTAACGGGTTGCTGCTGACGTATCATCGCGCCTTGCATGGTTATTAACCTCGCGTCGCCACGCTTTCGGCCAGGATTGCCAGCACCAGTTGCTGGAAGTCCAGGCCAGCCGCGCGGGCCGCCATGGGCACCAGGCTATGATCTGTCATGCCTGGTGCGGTGTTGACTTCGAGCAGCCAGAACTGGCCCTGCTCGTCCTGCATCACGTCCAACCGCCCCCAGCCTTCGATGCCAATGGCATCGCAGGCGCGCGCGGTCAGGTCGATCAGTTCCTGTTCCTTGACGCTATCCAGCCCGCACGGGATGCGGTACTGGGTATCGTTGGCGATGTACTTGGCGTCGTAGTCGTAGAACACGTGCGGCGTACCCAGGGCGATCGGCGGCAGCACCTGGCCGCGCAGTACCGCGATGGTGAACTCCGGACCGTGGATCCACTGCTCCACCAGTACCTGGGAATCGTATTTGGCGGCGTCCTGCCAGGCGGCGACCAGTTCCTGGGCGCTGTTCACCTTGGCCATGCCGATGCTAGAGCCTTCATGGGCGGGTTTGACGATAAGCGGGAAGCCCAGTTCCGTACTGGCCTGCAAACAATCGCTTTCGCTCGCCAGCACCGCGTGGCGTGGCGTGGGAATGCCCAGGCTCTGCCACACCTGCTTGGTGCGCAGCTTGTCCATCGCCAGCGCCGAAGCCAGGATGCCGCTGCCGGTGTAGGGGATGCCCAGGCACTCCAGCAAACCTTGCATGCTCCCGTCTTCACCGCCACGGCCGTGGAGGATGATGAAGGCGCGGTCAATCTTTTCGCTCTGCAGGCGTGCGAGCAGGTCGTCACCGACGTCGATGGCAACCACGTCGACACCGGCAGTGCTCAGCGCATCGATCACTGCCGCGCCGGATTTCAGCGACACTTCACGCTCGGCGCTCTTGCCACCGTACAGTACGGCGACGCGGCCGAACGCCTTGACGTCCAGGGTCGAGTGCAGCTTGTCGTAGGCGCTGGTCATTTCGACTTCTCCTGCTTGGCGCCTGCAAACAGCGGGCTTTTCATCAACTGGGGGGCCAGGCCGCCGACATCACCGGCACCCTGGCAGAGCAGGATGTCGCCAGCGCGCAGCAGTGGCTTGACCAGCGGTGCCAGCTCGGCGCCGCGCTCGATGTAGATCGGGTCCAGCTTGCCGCGCTGGCGGATGCTGTGACACAGCTGACGGCTGTCGGCACCGGGGATCGGCTCTTCGCCGGCCGGGTAGACCTCCATCAGCAGCAGCACGTTGGCATCGCCCAGCACCTGGACGAAATCGTCGTACAGGTCGCGGGTGCGGCTGTAGCGGTGCGGCTGGTAGACGATCACCAGGCGGCGGCTTGGCCAGCCACCGCGCACAGCCTTGATCACCGCCGCCACTTCGGTGGGGTGATGGCCGTAGTCGTCGACCAGCATCACACTGCCGCCCTCGACCGGCAGCTCGCCGTATACCTGGAAGCGACGACCGACACCCTGGAAGCCGGACAGGCCCTGAACGATGGCCTCGTCAGTAATGCCTTCGTCAGTGGCGATGGCGATGGTCGCCAGGGCGTTGAGCACGTTGTGGTTGCCCGGCATGTTCACCGAAACCTCCAACGGCTCGCGGTCACGGCGCAGCACGGTGAAGTGGGTCTGCATGCCCTGCTGACGCACATTGATGGCGCGGATGTCGGCCTCTTCGCTGAAGCCGTAGGTCACGGTAGGACGCTTGACCTGCGGCAGGATTTCGCGAACCACCGGGTCGTCCAGGCACATCACCGCCAGCCCATAGAACGGCAGGTTGTGCAGGAACTCGACGAAGGTTTTCTTCAGCTTGTTGAAGTCACCTTCGTAGGTCGCCATGTGGTCGGCGTCGATGTTGGTGACAACCGCGACCATCGGCTGCAGGTGCAGGAAGCTGGCATCGCTTTCGTCTGCTTCAGCGATCAGGTAGCGGCTGGTGCCCAGCTGCGCATTGGTACCGGCAGCGGTAAGGCGGCCACCGATAACGAAGGTTGGGTCCAGGCCACCGGCGGCGAACACTGAAGCCAGCAGGCTGGTCGTGGTGGTCTTGCCGTGAGTACCGGCAACGGCCACGCCATGGCGGTAACGCATCAGCTCGGCGAGCATCTCGGCACGCGGCACCACCGGAATGCGCCGCTCCAGGGCGGTGGCAACTTCCGGGTTGGCCGGGTTGATGGCGCTGGACACCACCAACACATCGGCGGTGGCAGCGTTCTCGGCGCGGTGGCCGACGAAGATCTCAGCGCCAAAGGACTCCAGGCGCTCGGTCACCGGCGAGGCTTTAAGGTCCGAGCCGGACACTTCATAGCCCAGGTTCAGCAACACTTCGGCAATACCGCACATGCCCACGCCGCCGATGCCGACGAAATGAATGCGGCGAATACGGCCCATCTTCGGCTGGGGCATGGCTTTCTGGCTCTCAACCATGGGCCACCTCCAGGCAGATATCGACCACGGTGCTGGTTGCAGCAGGTTTGGCCAGGCGCCGTGCGGTGCCAGCCATGACGTTGAGTTTCTCGGGTTGCATCAGCACCTCGTTCAGGCGTTCAGCGAGTTGCGCTGCGCCAGTTGTCGCTTGTGGCATCAGGAAGGCAGCGCCTTCGCGGGCCAGATATTGGGCGTTGTGGGTCTGGTGATCGTCGATCGCGTGGGGCAAAGGCACCAGCATCGAAGGCAGGCCTGCTGCCGCCAGTTCGCTGACAGTCAGGGCACCGGCTCGGCACACCACCAGGTCGGCCCAGCCATAGGCCTGGGCCATGTCGTTGATGAAGGGCTCTACCTGAGCCTCGACGCCCACCTCGTGATAACGCTCGGCGGTGATCGGTGCGTGCTGCTTGCCAGCCTGGTGGAACACCTCTGGCCGCAGCGCCGCGGGCACTTCAGACAGGGCCTTAGGCAACAATTTGTTCAATGGTTCCGCACCCAGGCTGCCACCGAGCACCAACAGGCGTGCGCGGCGCTCGCCCAAGGGCACGCGTTGCGCGTCCATGAAGAGTTCCGGGCGCACCGGGTTGCCGGTGGTGCGACGCTTGTCGCTGGCCTCGAAGGTGTTCGGGAAAGCTTCGCAGACCCGCGCCGAGAGTGGCACCAGCAACCGATTGGCGGTACCGGCCCTGGCGTTCTGCTCATGGATTACCAGTGGCACGCCGCACAGCCGCGCGGCCACGCCGCCGGGGCCGGTCACATAGCCGCCAAAGCCCAGGACACATACGGGCTTGAGCTGGCGAATGATGCGCCGTGCCTGCAGCACGGCCTTGACCAACGTGAAAGGCGCCTTGAGCAACGACAGCTTGCCCTTGCCGCGCAAGCCGCTGACCTGAATCAGATGCAATGGCAAACCTGCCTGTGGCACCAACTCGTTCTCGATGCCACGCGGGGTGCCCAACCAGTGCACGCTGTAACCGCGCTTCTGGAACTCACGGGCGCAGGCCAGCGCCGGGAATACGTGCCCCCCGGTGCCGCCGGCCATGATCAATACATTTTTGCCTTCAGCGGCCATGACTGGTCTCCTCGGCAAAATCGCTTTCGCTGAATTCGTGCTCCTCACTGCCCAGATGCGTGCGACTTTCCCACTCGATGCGCAGCAACAGGCCTACGCAGGCGCAGCAGATCACCAGCGAGCTCCCCCCGTAACTGAGAAACGGCAGGGTCAGGCCCTTGGTCGGCAGCAGGCCGACGTTCACACCGATGTTGATCAGGAACTGGCCAATCCACAGGAAAGCCAGGCCGAACGCCATGTAGGCGGCAAAGAACTGTTTGGCCTTCTCGGCCCACAGGCCGATGTACAGGGCGCGCACGGTGACGAACACAAACAGCGCAACGGTCAGCAGCGAGCCGACCACGCCCAGTTCTTCCGCCAGGACGGAGAACACGAAGTCGGTGTGCGCTTCAGGCAGGTAGAACTGCTTCTGCACGCTGTTGCCCAGGCCAACGCCCAGCCACTCGCCACGGCCGAAGGCGATCAGTGCCTGGGTCAGCTGGTAGCCGGAGCCGAACTGATCGGCCCAGGGGTCGGTGAACGTAATAAGGCGCGCCATCCGGTAGGGCTGCGCCTGGACCAGGACAAATACCGCCAGCACCGCCAGCACCACCATCAGGCTGAAGCGGAACAGCCCCACCCCACCCAGAAACAACATGGCCGCCGCCGCGCCCATCATCACCACCGTGGCGCCAAAGTCCGGTTCCATCAGCAGCAAGGCGGCCATGGGCAGCAGTACGATGAACGGCTTGAAGAAGCCCATCCAGGTTTCGCGCACCTCGGTCTGTCGGCGTACCAGGTAGCCGGCCAGGTAGATGACCACGAACACCTTGGCGATTTCCGAAGGCTGCACGTTGAAGAAGCTGAAACCGATCCAGCGCATGGAGCCGTTAACCTCACGGCCGATACCCGGCACCAGTACCAGTACCAGCAGGCCGAAGGCGCCAAGCAGCATCATGAAGCCCATGCGCTGCCAGGTGGCGATCGGCACCAGCATGGTTGCACCGCAGGCCACCAGGCCGAGGAACACGTACACCAGGTGGCGGAACATGTGATACAGCGGGTTGCCGGACTGTACAGCAGCCACTTCCGAAGAGGCCGAAGTGATCATCACCAGGCCCAGGCCCAGCAAGGCCAGGCAACCGGCGAGCATCGGGAAGTCCAGGTCGACGCCACGGCCGCTGATCAGCGGCGACGGGTAAGGTTTGAAGATGCCGAAGATCATGCAAGACCTCCCGCTGCCTGGGCGAACAGACGCCCCCGTTCCTCGAAGTTCTTGAACATGTCGAGGCTGGCGCATGCTGGCGACAGCAGCACGGCATCGCCGGCCTGGGCCAGCTCGGCACACTGCTGTACGGCATCGTCAAGCGTCTTGACCCGAACCAGTGGCACGGCATCGCCCAAGGCCTCGGCCAGGCGCTCGGCATCACGGCCGAGCAATACCACGGCGCGGCAGAAACGCTTGACCGGCTCGCGCAGCGCAGTGAATTCAGCACCTTTGCCGTCACCACCGGCGATCAGCACCAACTTGCCTTCGATATCGGCGCCCAGGCCTTCGATGGCGGCCAGGGCAGCACCGACGTTGGTGGCCTTGGAATCGTCGTACCAGTTCACGCCATTACGCTCGCGTACCCACTGGCACCGGTGGGCCAGGCCACCGAACTCGCGCAGGGCCGCAAGCATGGGCTCGAACGGCAGGCCGGCAGCATGCCCCAGGGCCAGCGCCGCCAGGGCGTTGCTCTGGTTGTGAGCACCGCGAACCTTCAGTTCACGCGCCGGCATCAGCGTCTGGAACTCAAACGCCAGGTATTTTTCACCGTCCACTTCACGCAGGCCAAACGCTTTGAAGTCGGGCGAGTTGAGGCCGAAGGTCCAGCATGGTCGGCCTTCCACCGGCAGCGGCCGGCTCAGGGCGTCCTGGCGGTTGACCACCACCTGGCGGGCACCGCGGAAAATCCGGTGCTTGGCCAGGTGGTAGGCCGGAAGGCCGCTATAGCGGTCCATGTGGTCTTCGCTGATGTTCAGAACAGTCGCCACTTCGGCGTTGAGCTGGTCAGTCGTTTCCAGCTGGAAGCTGGAAAGCTCCAGCACGTACAGCTCGATGTCATCGGCCAGCAGGTCGAGTGCCGGGGTACCGAGGTTACCGCCCACGGCCACGCGTTTGCCGGCCTTGGTGGCCATTTCACCGACCAGCGTCGTGACGGTGCTCTTGGCGTTGGAACCGCTGATGGCAACGATCGGCGCCTTGGCATGGCGAGCAAACAGCTCTATGTCGCCAGACAGCTTCACGCCACGCGCGGCCGCCTGCTGCAAGGCCGGCGTGGCCAAGGCCAGACCGGGGCTCACGTACAACTCGTTGGCGCGGCACAGGAAGTCCACATCCAGTTCACCACAGCGCACTTCCACCTGCGGGTAATCACGGCGCAGGGTTTCCAGTTCCGGCGGTTGCTCGCGGGTATCGGCGACCGCAAAGGCAATGCCCCGGCTCGCCAGGAAGCGAACCAGGGACATGCCGCTCTTGCCGAGGCCGACAACGATGCGGAATTGGTCGGAAGCGATCAAAGACACGCTCATCTACCTCAGTTTCAGGGTTGCAAGGCCAATCAGTACCAGGATCACGGTGATGATCCAGAATCGGACGATCACCCGGGGCTCTGGCCAGCCCTTGAGTTCAAAGTGGTGGTGGATCGGCGCCATGCGGAACACGCGCTTGCCGGTCAGCTTGAAGGAAGCGACCTGGATGACCACCGACAGGGTTTCCACCACGAAGATGCCGCCCATGATGAACAGCACGATTTCCTGGCGCACGATGACGGCGATGGTGCCCAGCGCGGCGCCCAGCGCCAGCGCGCCGACGTCACCCATGAACACTTGCGCCGGGTATGTGTTGAACCACAGGAAGCCCAGGCCGGCACCGATCAGCGCGCCGCAGAACACGATCAGCTCGCCCGAGCCCGGCACGTAGGGGATCAGCAGGTACTCGGCGAACTTCACGTTACCCGACAGGTAGCAGAAGATGCCCAGCGCGCCGCCGACCATCACCGTCGGCATGATTGCCAGGCCGTCAAGGCCATCGGTGAGGTTGACCGCGTTGCTCGAGCCGACAATGACGAAGTAGGTCAGTACGACGAAGCCGACGCCCAGCGGAATGGTGACATCCTTGATGAACGGCAGGATCAGCGTGGTCTCGACGCTGGTTGGCGCCGTCTTGTACAGGAACACCGCCGCCGCCAGGCCGAACACCGACTGCCAGAAGTACTTCCAGCGGCTCGGAAGGCCACGCGAGTTCTTTTCGATCACCTTGCGGTAGTCATCGACCCAGCCAATGGCACCGAACGCCAGGGTGACGATCAGCACAACCCAAACATAGCGATTGCTCAGGTCGGCCCACAGCAAGGTGCTGACGGCGATGGCCGACAGGATCAGCGCACCACCCATGGTCGGGGTGCCGGACTTGGACAAGTGCGATTGCGGGCCGTCGTTACGCACGGCCTGGCCGATCTGGCGAATTTGCAGGGTACGGATCATCCAGGGGCCCAGCCACAGCGCCAGGGACAATGCGGTCAGTACGCCAAGAATCCCGCGCAGGGACAGGTACTGAAAGACCGCAAAGCCTTTGTGGAACTGTTGCAGATACTCGGCCAACAGCAGCAGCATTAATGTTTCTCCCCGCTGGCACCGCACAATGCCGCCACGACGTTTTCCATCGCAGCGCTGCGCGAGCCCTTGATCAAGATAGTGGTGTCACTGGCATTCTCGGCGCTAACTGCATCGATCAGCTCAGCTTGAGTCGCGAAATGGCGGCCATTGGCGCCGAACGCCTTGACCGCATGTGTCATGTTGGAACCCACTGCGTACAGGGCGTCGACCTTGCCACGCGCGTAGTCACCCACCTGACGGTGGCCTTCTTCCGCCCATTGCCCCAATTCGCCGATATCCCCAAGCACCAGAACGGTGCGTCCGGAAAAGCCGGCGAGTATATCAATGGCTGCGCACATAGAGGTGGGATTTGCGTTGTAACTGTCGTCGATTACCCGTACCCCGTTCGGCGCGATCTGCGCCACGGTACGCCCCTTGACCGGTTGCACCGCAGCCAGGCCGGCGGCAATGCCGCTCAGGCTCAGACCAACGGCATGTGCAGCGGCGGCGGCGGCCAAGGCATTGCTGACGTTGTGTTCACCCAGCACATTGAGTTGCACGTCTACCGTTTCACCGGCGCCATGCAGGGTGAAGGACGGGCAGCCACGGGCATCGCGACCAATGTCTGACGCGTGGAAATCGGCCTTCGGGTTGCTGCGTGCGAAACTGACAACCTTGTGCGCACCGGCACGCGCCTTCCAGATATCAAAGGCTTTGTCGTCCAGGTTGAGAATGGCAATACCGCCTTCGCCCAGGCCCTCGAGAATCTCGCCCTTGGCTTCGACGATCTTTTCCGGGCCGCCGAATTCACCAACGTGGGCAGTACCGGCATTGTTGATAATGACCACCTGCGGTTGCGTCAGGCCCACGGTGTAGCGGATTTCGCCAATGCGCGAAGCGCCCAGCTCGATCACTGCTGCGCTGTGCTCCGGTGCGATCTCCAGCAGTGTCAGCGGCGCACCGAGATCATTGTTCAAGTTGCCGCGGGTAGCGTGCACCAGGCCACGGGTACGCAGGATGCTGGCGAGCATTTCCTTGACCGTGGTCTTGCCGCTGGAACCGGTAATGGCCACTACAGATTTGTCGAAAGCCGCGCGGTTCAGGGCGCCGAGCTGACCCAGTGCTACACGGCAATCCTTGACCAGCAACTGCGGCAGGTCGACACCGGCCACTTCACGCTCGACCAGGGCAGCCACTGCGCCTTTGGCTTTCACATCCGCCAGGTAGTCATGACCATCGAAACGCGGGCCGGCCAGGGCGACGAACAGTTGCCCGGCGCTGACACTGCGGCTATCGATGCTGACGCCGGTGAACGTGGCGTCGCCACCGATGTGCTGACCCTTCAGTGCTGTGGTCAGCTGGCTGAGTGACAACGGCTTAAGCATGTGGAGCCTCCCAGGCTGCAAGTGCCTTTTCGGCTTCGGTCAAATCGGAGAAATCATGGCGCTCGCCATTGATCTCCTGGTAATCCTCGTGCCCCTTGCCGGCCAGCACGATCACATCGTTGGCTGCGGCGGTGGCAATCAGGTGCGCAATGGCTTCGCCACGCCCGGCGACGAACTCGACGTCGTCAGGCTTGGTGAAACCGGGGCGAATGTCATCGAAGATGCGCGACGGATCTTCAGTACGCGGGTTGTCGTCGGTGACCAGTACGCGGTCGGCCAGGCGCTCGGCCACTTCGGCCATCAGCGGGCGCTTGCCGCGATCACGGTCCCCGCCGCAGCCGAACAGGCACAACAGCTTGCCATGAGCGTGCGGGCGCAGGGCCTCGAGTACTTTTTCAAGTGCATCCGGCGTGTGTGCATAGTCGACCACCACCAGCGGCTTGTCGCCGCCACCCAGGCGCTGCATGCGGCCTACCGGCCCCTGCAGTTGCGGCGTGACCTTGAGGATCTCGTCCAGCGCATAGTCCAGCGCCAGCAGGGTCGCCACAGCGGCAAGCATGTTGCTCAGGTTGAAGCGACCCAGCAGTTGGCTGCGCAAGATACGCTCACCTTGGGCGGTGACGAGGGTGGCGCGCACGCCATCGTCACTGAATACGGCTTCGCGGCAGAACAGCGAGGCTTCCGGGTTTTCCAGGCTGTAGCTCAGCAGCCGGGTTTCGATATGGTCGACACTTGGGCGACGCGCGAAGTCGGCCGCCAGACGACGACCAAAGTCGTCATCCAGGTTGACCACCTGGCAACGCAGGCTCGGCCAGGCGAACAGCTTGGCCTTGGCGGCCTCATAGGCTTCCATGCTGCCGTGATAGTCGAGGTGATCGCGGGACAGGTTGGTCATCACCGCGATGTCGAATTCCAGTGCGGCAACCCGGCCTTGCTCCAGGGCATGGGAAGACACTTCCATGGCCACGGCCTTGGCGCCGCCTTTCTTGAGGTCGTTGAGGGTCGATTGCACGGCAATCGGGTCGGGCGTGGTCAGGCGGCCGCTCTGCAACTCGCCGTAGAAACCGGTCCCCAGGGTGCCAATCAGACCGCAGCGCTGGCCAAGCAGGTCGAGCGCCTGGGCTACCAGTTGGGTCACGCTTGTCTTGCCGTTGGTGCCGGTCACGCCGACCAGATTCAACTGGCGGCTCGGTTCACCGTAGAAGCGCCCGGCGATATCTGACAGCTGAGCGATCAGGCCTTTGACCGGAATCAGTGGCGCATCGGTCAGCGGCAGCACGTTGGCGCCCTGCTCTTCGTAGGCCACGGCGGCAGCGCCACGGGCCAGGGCATCGGCGATATGCTCGCGGCCATCGACCTTGGCACCCGGCACCGCCAGGAACAAGTCACCCGGGCGCACATTACGACTGTCCAGGGTCAGCTCACGAATCAATGGATCACGGCTGGCGTGGGCGAAAAGTTTGCTTAATGGCATTGTCATCATCCACGCCCTCCCTTGGCGGCTGCTGCATTGACTTGCGATTGCACGGCGGGTGCAGGTGCAGGTGGCGGCAGGTTGTCTGGCGGCACGTTCATCAGGCGCAGGGTGCCGGACATGACCTTGCTGAATACAGGCGCCGATACCAGACCACCGAAGTAGCCGCCCTTGCCCGGCTCGTCGATGACCACAACGATGGCGTAGCGCGGGTCGCTCATTGGCCCGAAGCCGGCGAACAGCGAGCGGTAGGCGTTTTCGGTGTATCCCTTGGCACCCACGGTGGCCTTACGCGCGGTGCCGGACTTGCCGGCCACGTGATAGAACGGCACCTGGGCACGGAAGACGCCGCGCGGCGCTTCGATCACCTGCTGCAGCATGCCTTGAACGGTTTCGGCGACATCCTTCGGAATGGCCTGCACGGCTTCCGGCGCCTTGTCGACCTTGATGATCGACAGCGGCACCATCTTGCCGTCGTTGGCGAGCGCCGCGTAGGCATGCACCAGCTGCAGGGCAGTCACCGATACGCCGTAGCCATAGGACAGGGTTGCGGTCTCGGCCTTGCGCCACTCACGGTGGTTGGGCAGGTTGCCGACACGCTCACCCGGGAAGCCAAGACCGGTGTACTGGCCCAGGCCGACCTGGGACATGACCCGGTAGATGGCTTCGCCGCCGATGTCGAACGCGATCTTGCTCATGCCAACGTTACTGGAGTTGATCAGGATGCCGGTCAAATCAAGAATCGGGCCCTCGCTGCGCGACACGTCCTTGATGGTGTAGCGACCGATCTGCAGGCTGCCGGGGTACACCTCGACCTTGTCGGTAGGCTTCCAGCGGCCGCTCTGCAACGCCGCGCTCATGGAGATCGGCTTGACCGTGGAGCCCGGCTCGAACACGTCGATGATCGCCCGGTTGCGCATGGCCGCCGGGAACATGCTACGGCGGTTGTTGGGGTTGTAGGTCGGCTGGTTGACCATGGCCAGGACCTCACCGGTCTTGACGTCCATGATCACCAGGCTGCCGGCCTTGGCGTCCTGTTCGGCAATGGCATTGCGCAGCTCGCGGGTAGCCAGGTATTGCAGGCGCAGGTCTATCGACAACGCCAAGGTCTTCCCGGCCTTGGCGTTCTTGGTTACCTGAATGTCCTTGATCAGCCGGCCGCGCCGGTCCTTGATCACCTGGCGCTTGCCGGGCACACCGGCCAGCCACTCGTCATAGGCCAGCTCCACCCCTTCACGACCGTGGTCGTCGAGGTCGGTAAAGCCGACCATGTGTGCAGTCACATCACCGGCCGGATAGAAGCGGCGGAATTCTTCCAGGCCGTACACACCAGGCACTTTAAGGTCGAGCACGTGCTGGCCCTGCTCGGGGGTCAGCCCCCGGACCAGGTAGATGAACTCTTTGTTGGCCTGCTGGGTCAGGCGCTCGATCAACTGCTGCGGGTTTTGCCCCAGCGCAGCGGCCAATTGCGGCCAGCGCTCCCTGGAGGCCTGCATCTCTTTGGGGTTGGCCCACAAGGTGGTGACCGGGGTACTCACGGCCAACGGCTCACCGTTGCGGTCGGTAATCAAGCCGCGGTGCGCCGGGATGGGGATGTGACGCAGGCTGCGTGCATCGCCCTGGCCCTTGAGGAAGTCACGGTCAACCACCTGGAGGTCGATGATGCGCCAGCAAATGGCGCCGACCATGATCGCCAGCAAGCCGATCACTACGCGGAAGCGCCACGGGTAGAGTGCGCCTTCGAGCTTCATCATGGCGCCACCATCCGGACTTCGTCAGCTGATGGCACGCGCATCTTCAACTGCTCGGAGGCCAGGCTCTCGATGCGGCTGGCAGCAGTCCAGGTACTCTGCTCAAGAATCAGCCGGCCCCATTCGGCCTGAGCCTTGTCGCGCTCGTTCAATTCACCGTACAAGGTGTTGAGCAGTTGACGGTTCCAGTGCGCACTGTAGGACACGGCAATGGCCGAAACCAGCACGCCGACAAACAGCAGAAGCATCAGGAAGCTTCCGCCTGGCAAGGGTTTGGCAAGTAGCCTGCTCACCGCAGCTTCTCCGCCACGCGCATCACGGCGCTACGCGACCGCGGGTTGGCCTTGAGCTCAGCCTCGGAGGCGAACTGAGCCTTGCCGATGAGCTTGATTTTCGGCTCGAAGACCTTGTGCTGAACCGGCAGGTTGCGTGGCAGATTGTCAGCCTCACCCTTCACCAGCTTGCGCATGAACAGTTTGACGATACGATCTTCCAGCGAGTGGAAACTGATCACCGCCAAGCGACCACCGACTTCGAGCGCATCGAGCGCAGCCTCAAGGCCGGCCTCCAGGTCGCCCAGTTCGTTGTTGACGTGAATGCGAAGGCCCTGGAAGGCACGGGTAGCCGGGTTCTTGCCCTTTTCCCATGCCGGGTTGGCCACTTTGAGCACCTCCGCCAGGTCGGCGGTACGGGTGAAGGGCTGTTTTTCACGGCGCTCGACCACTGCACGCGCCATGCGCCCGGCAAAGCGTTCTTCGCCGTACTCCTTGAAGACACGGGCGATTTCTTCCACGGGCGCAGTGGCGATGAACTCGGCGGCACTGATGCCCTGGTCCGGGTTCATGCGCATGTCCAGCGGGCCATCATTGAGGAAGCTGAAGCCACGCTCTGGGTCATCCAGCTGCGGCGAGGACACGCCCAGGTCCAGCAACACACCACTGACCTTGCCGTGCAGGCCGCGCGCTGCGACTTCCGCACCCAGCTCGGCAAAACTGCGCTGCACAATGACAAAGCGGCCGTCTTCGGCCGCCAGCGCTTGCCCCGTGGCAATCGCCTGTGGATCTTTGTCGAAGCCCAAGAGCCGCCCTTGCGGCCCGAGCTTGCTGAGAATCAGACGGCTGTGTCCGCCACGGCCGAAAGTGCCGTCCAGATAGCAACCGTCGGCGCGCAGGGCCAATGCCTCGACAGCTTCGTCGAGCAGGACGGTGATGTGGTTGAAGCCGCTATCTATGGTCACAGGATCAGGTCACGCAATTCGTCGGGCATGGCGCCCGGTTGTTGAATAGCTGCAAGGTCAGCTGCCGAAACCGCGTTCCAGGCATCTTCATCCCACAGCTGGAATTTGTTCAGTTGCCCCACCAGCATCGCCTTCTTGTCGAGCTTGGCGTACTCACGCAGGCGGGGCGGCACCAGGAAGCGCCCACTGCCATCGAGCTCCAGGTCAACCGCATTGCCAATCAGCAAACGCTGCAGGCGGCGGTTTTCCTCACGCAACGATGGCAAGGCACGCAACTTGGCTTCTATCTGTTCCCACTCATCGAGGGGATAAACACACAAGCAGGGGTCTACGGCGTCAATGGTCACGATCAGTTGGCCATTGCAACGTGAGTCGAGCTCGTCACGGTACCGACTCGGCATGGCGAGACGGCCCTTGGCATCGAGGCTGACGGCGTTGGCTCCGCGGAACACGGCTGTGATTCCCCACAATGTTAGCTTTTTTGTGTCAGAAAACCCACTTCATCCCACTTTCTGCCACTTGCGCACACTATAGGAATCCGCCCGCAGCACCGTCAAGGCACGTTCATAAGGAAAAGCCTTACAGGACCGAGATTTAGCTCAACAAGGGAATGTGGAAGGACTGCCAGCGAGAGAAAAACACGAGAAAAATCAAACCCACGCAAACGAATGGAGTTCGAAGTTAAAGTAATTTATTAAGAGTAAGATTTTTTCGGTATTACCAGAGAGGATCTGCTATCGATTCAAGCAGGGAAAGAAAGGTGGAGAGTCGATCTGTAAGCCGGGTTTTGTCGAGGACAGTCATTCCTCTACGACGGCCATCACTGGACGCCTCTAGCAACCTACCCGGTTCCGACGCGGGCCACGCCTGATGGAACCCTATTTGGTCTTGCTCCGAGTGGGGTTTACCTAGCCACGAACTGTTGCCAGCCGTGCGGTGCGCTCTTACCGCACCTTTTCACCCTTACCGGCACCGAAGTGCTTAGGCGGTTATTTTCTGTGGCACTTTCCGTAGGCTCACGCCTCCCAGGCGTTACCTGGCACTCTGCCCTATGGAGCCCGGACTTTCCTCCCCCTGCTGCTCACACAACAAAAAGTTGCGGAACAAAAACAGGCAGCGACTGTCCGATCGACTCTCCGCCGCCAAGGTTACCGGCACGCGCGCGCAAGAACAAGCGCCACCGACATTTATATCAAAATGCCACTACTCGGCTTTCTGCTTTTCCAGGGCAAGTTGATACAAGAGGTTCTTGCGCACCCCGGTAATTTCAGCTGCAAGCGCCGCCGCCCGCTTCAGTGGCAACTCAGCCAACAGCAGGTCGAGCACGCGCTGTGCTTCGGCACTGATGGCCTGCTCGCCCTCCGGCGCACTCCAACCGCCGACCAGCACCACGCACTCACCGCGCTGCTGATTGCTGTCGCCGGCTACGAACGCACGCAACTCAGCCAGCGGCAAACCCTTGAGGGTCTCGAAGGTCTTGGTCAGTTCGCGCGCCAGCAACGCAGGACGATCGCCACCAAATACCGCCTCCATGTCTTCAAGACACTCCAGGATGCGATGCGGGGCTTCATAGAAGATCAACGTGCGCGGTTCTTCCCTCACCTGCTCCAGGCGCGCCCGGCGCCCTGCCTGCTTGGCCGGCAGGAAGCCTTCGAAGATGAAGCGGTCCGATGGCAGGCCTGCCGCCGATAGCGCGGCGATCAAGGCACAGGCGCCCGGCACCGGCACCACGCTCACCCCTGCGGCCCGCGCCTGACGCACCAAGTGGTAGCCCGGGTCGGAAATCAGAGGCGTGCCGGCATCAGAGACGAGCGCCACATTTTCACCCGCCAGCAGCTTGGAGAGAAAACGCCCGCCCTCGTCACGCTCGTTGTGCTCATGACAAGCGGCCAACGGCGTATCAATGCCAAAGTGTTGCAGCAGACGGATCGAATGACGGGTGTCTTCGGCGGCGATCAGCGCCACGTCCGCCAGCACCTTCAGCGCCCGGGCGCTCATGTCGTCGAGGTTGCCGATGGGGGTTGCCACCACATACAGCGTCCCCACCGCGGATTTCGAAGCCCCTGCCACATCAGTCACTGCGCACACCTGTCATTCGGATCAAAGGCGCCATTGTAGCCCGAGCGCCTGCAACAGGGCGCAAAGAAACTCGCCGGCGATCAGGAACACACCACCTATAGTGAAGGATCGACACAGCAACATCGCGCCCCGGCCAGTGCTTGGGTACAATTGCCGGCCAACTTGATCGAGTAACAGGACCTTTACATGATCGCTTGCCTGCGGCTGCTCACAGCCCTCTGCCTCGCCGCCCTGCTGGCAGCCTGCGCCAGCTCGCCCTCATCCAGCCTGGGCGAACTGCCACGCACCCCGGATGCCAGCATCGAGCAACTGCTCGAAAAGGCCGCTTCCAGCAAGTCTGCAGAAGACGCCGCCCTGCTGCGCCTGAGCGCGGCCGACCTGGCCTACAAGCAGAAGGACTTCCCACGCGCCGCACGCATTCTCGAGCAGGTCCCGCTGGACACGCTCAAGCCGGCCCAGCAAGTGTTCGCCAGCACCCTCGCGGCGGAACTGGCCATGAGCCGCAACCAGCCCAAAGCAGCGCTGACCGCCCTGGCCCACCCGAGCCTGCAGCGCCTTGCCGAGCTGCCGACAGAACAGCAAGTGCGCACCTACAGCGTGCACGCCGCCGCGCTCGAAGCCGACGGCCAGGCCCTGGCTGCCGCACAGCAGCGCACTCTACTGGCCCCGCTGCTTGGCGGCCAGGCTGCCAGCACCAACAATGACGCCATCTGGGCCTTGGTTGCATCGCTTCCGGCAGAGCAACTGCAGCAGCCAACCAACGATCAGACCCTGGCTGGCTGGACCAGCCTGGCCTTCGCCGTGAAAAGCGCTGGCACCCTGGAGCAGCAGCAAGCGGCCATCGAAGCCTGGGTCAAACAGCACCCGGACTACCCTGCCGCCCAGCAACTGCCGCTGGCCCTGACCAAACTCAAGGAACTGGCCAGCCAGCCGCTGACCAAGATCGCCCTGCTGCTGCCTCAGGAAGGTCCGCTGGCCGGTGTAGCCCGCGCCCTGCGCGATGGCTTCATGGCCGCCCACTTCCAGGCCCAGCAAAGCGGCCAGCCGGCGCCTGCGGTGCAGGTGTTCGACAGCTCGCGTATCGGCTCGCTGGACGACTTCTATCGCCAGGCGCAAGCCGCCGGCGTGCAACTGGTCATCGGCCCGCTTGAAAAACCATTGGTCAAACAACTGGCCGCCAAACCCCAGCTGCCGATCACCACGCTGGCCCTGAACTACGCCGACGCTGGCCAGAAAGCGCCGCCACAACTGTTCCAGTTCGGCCTGGCGGCCGAAGACGAAGCCCGTGAAGTGGCCCGCCGCGCCCGCGCCGATGGCATGGTCCGCGCCGTAGCCCTGGTGCCGAGCGGCGAATGGGGTGACCGTGTCCTGGCCGCCTTCCGCCAGGACTGGGAAGGCAATGGCGGAACCCTGCTCGCCGCCCAGCGCATCGCCCAACCGGTCGCCCTGGCCCAGCAGATTGCCGACCTGTTCCAGCTGCGCCAGAGCGAAGGCCGCGCCAAGAGCCTGCAAAGCACGGTGGGCGGCAGCATCGCTGCACAACCGTCGCGCCGCCAGGACATCGACTTCATCTTCCTCGCCTCGACCCCACAACAGGCGCAGCAGATCAAGCCGACCCTGAACTTCCAGTACGCCGGTGATGTGCCGGTCTATGCCACCTCGAACCTGTACAGCGCCAGCGGTGACATCAACCAGTACAATGACATGAACGGCATCCGCTTCTGCGAAACACCGTGGCTGCTCGACACCAGCAACAGCCTGCGTCAACAGGTTGTACAGCAGTGGCCGCAAGCCGCTGGCAGCCTCGGCCGCCTGTATGCCATGGGCGTCGACGCCTACAGCCTGGCGCCGCGCCTGGGCCAACTGAAAGCGCTACCAGACAACCGCATCCTGGGCCTTTCGGGCAGCCTGAGCATCAATGCCAACCAGCGCGTCGAGCGCCAGCTGCCATGGGCCGAGTTTAGCGGCGGCCAAGTCAAGCGCCTGCCTGATACCGCGCGCTGATGGCCGCAGCATCGCCTACCCGTGCCGGGCAAGCGGCAGAAACCCAAGCCCTTGAGTACCTTCAGGGGCAAGGGCTGCAGTTGCTGGCGCGCAACTGGCGATGCAAAGGCGGCGAGCTTGATCTGGTCATGCTCGACGCCGATACAGTAGTATTCGTCGAAGTCCGCTACCGGTTGCACGCGGGCTTCGGAGGCGCCCTCGACAGTATCGACGGGCGCAAGCAGAAACGGTTGGTGCTTGCCGCCAGCCTGTTCCTGCAGAAGGAGGCCCACTGGGGCAACTACCCCTGCCGCTTCGACGTAGTCGCCCTGCAGGGTAGCCACCATGCAGGCAGACCGCTTCAATGGCTGAAAAACGCCTTCGAATGCTGAACCCACTTCGTTTTTTTTGCTCTATGTATCGCGGGCTGGTCGTTGTTGCGCGTAGCAAAGGCCACCGCCCCATTTAAGGTCACCAGATGGACATGCAATCCCGAATTCGCCGGCTGTTCGAGGCCAGCATCGAAACCAAGCAACAGGCAATGGACATCCTGGCACCGCACATCGAGCAGGCCAGTCTGGTCATGGTCAATGCGTTGCTCAACGAGGGCAAGATGCTCGCCTGCGGCAACGGCGGCTCGGCCGGCGATGCCCAGCACTTTTCATCGGAGCTGCTCAACCGCTTCGAGCGCGAGCGTCCCAGCCTGCCAGCCATCGCGCTGACCACCGACAGCTCGACCCTGACCTCGATCGCCAACGACTACAGCTACAACGAAGTCTTTTCCAAGCAGATCCGCGCCCTGGGCCAGCCCGGTGACGTTCTGCTGGCGATCTCCACCAGCGGCAATTCGGCCAACGTAATCCAGGCAATCCAGGCCGCACATGACCGTGAAATGATTGTCGTAGCATTGACGGGTCGCGATGGCGGCGGCATGGCTTCGCTGCTGCTGCCCGAGGACGTGGAAATCCGCGTGCCTTCGACAGTTACCGCGCGTATCCAGGAAGTCCACCTGCTGGCGATCCACTGCCTGTGCGATCTGATCGACAGCCAACTGTTCGGGAGTGAAGAATGACCCCTATGCGCCTCGGCCTGATGGCCCTGACCCTGTGCCTGAGCGTCACTGGTTGCAGCTCGGTACTCACCTCTACCCGCAATTCGCCGATCGAGGACGATCGCGGCACGCGCACCATCGGCAGCAAGATCGACGACTCGCTGATCGAGACCAAGGCTGCCGTGAACATTTCCAAAGCCAACCCAGACCTGGACAAGGGCTCGCACATCGTTGTCAGCAGCTACAACGGTATCGTCCTGCTGGCCGGGCAGACCCCACGCGCCGACCTCAAGAGCCTCGCGGAGCAAACGGCCAGCCAGGTCCAACGGGTCAAGAAAGTACACAATGAGCTGCAAGTGATGCAGCCCTCCTCCATTCTGGCGCGCAACAACGACGCCTGGCTGACCACCAAGATCAAGACCCAGATGCTGACCGACAACGCCGTGCCCAGCTCGCGCATCAAGGTGATTACCGAAAACGGCATCGTCTATCTGCTGGGTCTGGTCACCCGCCAAGAAGCCAACTCGGCCACTGCCGTGGTGCAGGGCGTGTCGGGCGTGCAGAAGATCGTCAAGCTGTTCGAGTACATCGATTGACTCAGTGATTGCCTGGAAAGGCCAAACAAAAAAGGCGATCCATCTGGATCGCCTTTTTTGTTACTTGACCACTTTCAGGCTTGGCCGGCCAGTCGGACGCGGCGGCTGCCCTCCATCGTCTGGCGGGCCATCGTCATCCGGCTGCACATCATCGTCTTCCAGCTCGTCGCCATCCATCGAAGACGGCTCCAGCTCGAAGACCATACCCTGGCCATTTTCGCGGGCGTAGATACCCAGGATTGCACCAACCGGCACGAACAGCGAGTGAGCCACGCCACTGAAGCGGCCCTCGAAGCTGACTGCGTCATTGTCCATGTGCAGGCTACGCACGGCACTTGGCGAGATATTCAAGACGATCTGGCCATCACTGGCGAAACCATCCGGCACCTGAACTTTCGGGAATTCGGCATTGACCAGCATATGGGGCGTGCAATCGTTGTCGACGATCCACTCGTACAGTGCTCGAACCAGATAGGGGCGACTGGAGTTCATCAACGGCTCCTTAAAGCTTGCGCATTTCACGTTCTACGGAGGACAGGCTCGCCTGAAAAGGCTCGCGGGCGAACTGGCGCTCCATGTAATCCAGCAGCGGCTTGGCTTGCCGCGGCAATTCGATACCCAACACCGGCAAACGCCAGAGTATGGGCAATAGACAGCAATCGACCAGGCTTTGCTCATCACTCATGAAGCAGGCGAACTCGCCAAACAACGGCGAGACCCCGGTCAGGCTTTCGCGCAAGGCCTTGCGCGCTTCGGTTCGGGCAGCTTCACTGCTACGCGGGTCAAGCACGGTATCGGCCAAGGCACACCAGTCGCGCTGGATGCGGTGCATCAGCAGACGGCTGTTGCCACGCGCAACCGGGTATACCGGCATCAGCGGCGGGTGCGGGTAACGCTCCTCGAGGTATTCCATCACCACGGTCGATTCATACAACGCCAGGTCACGGTCGACCAAGGTCGGCACGCTGCCATAAGGGTTGACCTCGGCCAGCTTCGGCGGCAGGCGGGCGGGATCGACATCGATCAATTGCACGCTGACGCCCTTCTCGGCCAGAACCAGGCGCACCCGATGAGAATAGTGATCAGCGGGATCGGAATAGCAGGCTAACCTGTTGGTTGCGCCCATGTAGCGGCTCCTCGCACGGATGCTTGTGCAACTTTAAATGAAAACGCGCCCGGGGTGGCCTGGCAATACTGCTAGGCCACCCCGGGCGCGTTCAACAACCAGAAACTACTGCGTGATCAGTGCACGTCCTTCCAATATTCACGCTTGAGCAAGTAGGCGAATACGAAGAAGAAAGCCAGGTACAGCAACACATAGGTGCCGATGCGCTGGCTTTCCAGTTTGACTGGGTTGGCCGAATAGGCCAGGAAGGTCACAAGGTTCTTGACCTTCTCGTCGAACTGCTCAGTCGTCAGGGTACCGGAATTCGGCGTGATGGTCAGCTGATCGCAAGCTTCATGGGTCAACGGGCTGCCGGTCAACGGGTCGAATTGCTTCTTGCCCTCGACCACCGTCTGCACCTGCTTGCAACCCACCACCTGGTTACCTTGCAGACCAACCAGCACGTTAGGCATGCCGACGTTCGGGAACACCTTGTTGTTCACCCCGTAAGGGCGCGATGGGTCCTCATAGAAGCTGCGCAGGTAGGTGTAAAGCCAATCGGTACCGCGCACGCGGGCGACCAGGGTCAGGTCGGGCGGCGCAGCACCAAACCAGGTCTTGGCGTCGCTGGGCTTCATGCCGATCTGCATGTGGTCACCAATCTTGGCGCCCGTGAACACCAGCTTCTCGAGCATCAACTCATGCGGGATACCCAGGTCATCAGCCACACGCTCGTAACGCTGGAACTTGGCACTGTGACACCCCATGCAATAGTTGGCGAAGGTACGTGCACCATCCTGCATGGCGGCCTTGTCAGTCAGGTCGATATCGACCTTGTCCAGCTCCAGGCCAGTTTCGGCAGCGAAGGAAAAGGCAGGCATCACTGCCAGCAAAAATACTGCAATCAACTTTTTCATCAGCCAGTCACCCTTTCCGGAACCGGTTTGGTCTTCTCAAGCCTTGTGTAGAACGGCATCAGCAGGAAGTAGGCGAAGTACAACACCGTGCACACCTGCGACAACAAGGTACGCCCAGGTGTCGGTGCCAGGACGCCCAGCACACCGAGGATGACGAAGGCCACGCAGAACACCAGCAGGAAGACCTTGCTGATCCAGCCCTTGTAACGCATGGAACGCACCGGGCTGCGGTCGAGCCAGGGCAGTACGAACAGCACGGCGATGGCCGCCCCCATGGCAATGACGCCCATCAGTTTGTCAGGCACCGCACGCAGGATTGCGTAGAACGGTGTGAAGTACCACACCGGCGCGATGTGCTCTGGGGTCTTGAAGGCGTTGGCCTGCTCGAAGTTAGGTTTCTCCAGGAAGTAACCGCCCATTTCAGGGAAGAAGAACACCACGGCGCAGAACACGAACAGGAACACCACCACGCCGACAATGTCTTTGACGGTGTAGTACGGGTGGAACGGAATACCATCCAGCGGAATACCGTTTTCGTCCTTTTTCTTCTTGATGTCGACGCCATCAGGGTTGTTCGAACCCACTTCGTGCAGGGCGAGGATGTGCAATACCACCAGGCCAAGAATCACGATGGGCAGGGCAACCACATGCAGGGCGAAGAAGCGGTTCAGGGTAATGCCCGAGATCAGGTAGTCACCACGGATCCACTGGGTAAGGTCATCACCGATCACCGGGATGGCACCGAACAGCGAGATGATCACCTGGGCGCCCCAGTACGACATCTGCCCCCATGGCAGCAGGTAGCCCATGAACGCTTCAGCCATCAGCGCCAGATAGATCAGCATGCCGAACAGCCAGACCAGCTCGCGTGGCTTCTGATAGGAGCCATAAAGCAGGCCACGGAACATGTGCAGGTAGACCACGATGAAGAACGCCGACGCCCCCGTGGAGTGCAGGTAGCGCAGGATCCAGCCGTATTCCACGTCACGCATGATGTACTCGACCGAGGCGAACGCCTCTTCCGCCGACGGCGTGAAGCTCATGGTCAGCCACACGCCGGTCACGATCTGGTTGACCAGCACCAGCAATGCCAGGGAGCCGAAGAAGTACAGGAAGTTGAAGTTCTTGGGTGCGTAATACTTGCTGAGGTGGTCTTCCCACATCTTGGTGGCGGGGAAGCGAGCATCAATCCAGTCCATGAACTTGCTCATCATGCGTTCTCCTGGTCGACGCCAATGACGATGATCTCGTCCGACTCATAAGAGTGCGGTGGCACGGGCAGGTTGAGAGGCGCTGGCTGGGACTTGTAGACACGGCCAGCCAGGTCATAGTGAGAGCCGTGGCACGGGCAGAAGTAACCACCTACCCACTTCGGCCCAAGGTCGGCGGGCGCCACTTCTGGTCGGAAGGTGGGCGAACAGCCCAGGTGCGTGCACAGGCCGACGAGAATAAGAATTTCCGGCTTGATCGAGCGAACCTCAGGGTCGACGTACGCTGGCTGTACCGAGGCCTTGGACTCGGGGTCGGACAGATCACCCGTGATTTTTTTCAGATTGCCAAGGATTTCCTCCGTTCGCCGCACGATGAATACGGGCTGGCCACGCCACTCGGCCACCATCTGCTGCCCCGCCTCGACCTTGGCGATGTTGACCTTCACCGGTGCACCCGCGGCTTTCGCCTTGGCACTGGGAAACCATGACCCCACGAACGGTACCGCAGCCCCCACTGCCCCCGCCGCCCCGACCACGGATGTCGCGGCTACGAGGAAGCGGCGCCGGCCTGCGTTGACGCCGTCATTGCTCATTCAGTCCTCTCCCATCAGCTTGCTTGGCCAGTTGGACCTGGCCTGTACTTAGGTTGTGTCAATGGCACTAAAAATTGGCCGCCATGGTAAGAAACAAATCCACACACTGACAAGGTGATTACCCCGGCAAGGGCGACAACCCACGCTTTGCTTGATCTACGTCTATGCGACAAGCGGCCACTGACTGCTGACAGGTTAGTTCAAGGCTAAAAAAAAAGCCCGGTTCCAAGGAACCGGGCTTTTTTCGACTGCCGAAGCGGTATTAACGCTTGGAGTACTGAGGACGCTTACGCGCTTTACGCAGACCCACTTTCTTACGCTCAACTTCACGAGCGTCGCGGGTGACGTAGCCAGCACGACGCAGAGCGCCACGCAGGGTTTCGTCGTATTCCATCAGAGCGCGGGTGATACCGTGACGGATCGCACCGGCCTGACCGCTGACACCACCACCGGAAACGGTGACGTAGATGTCGAATTTCTCAACGGATTCAGTCAGCTCGAGCGGCTGGCGAACAACCATGCGAGCGGTTTCGCGACCGAAGAACACGTCCAGAGAACGGTTGTTGATGGAAATGTTACCAGTACCCGGACGCAGGAATACGCGAGCGGTTGCGGTCTTGCGACGGCCAGTGCCGTAATTTTGAGTCGCCGACATAATGAACTATCCCGTTAGATCTTCAGTTCTTGAGGCTGCTGAGCAGTGTGTGGGTGAGCAGCACCCGCGTACACTTTCAGCTTGCGGTACATGTCGCGACCCAGCGGGTTCTTAGGCAGCATGCCTTTGACCGCAGTTTCGATAACACGCTCAGGGGCCTTGGCGATCAACTTCTCGAAGTTGATTTCCTTGATACCGCCTGGGAAACCGGAGTGGGAGTAGTACATTTTGTCGGAAGACTTGGCACCAGTCACACGAACCTGCTCGGCGTTGATAACGACGATGTAGTCGCCGGTGTCAACGTGAGGGGTGTATTCTGGTTTGTGTTTGCCACGCAGACGGGTAGCGATTTCGGTAGCCAGACGACCCAGGGTCTGGCCAGCGGCGTCGACTACGAACCACTCGCGCTTTACTGTTTCCGGTTTAGCAGTAAAAGTTTTCATTCTCTAAAGCCTCAGAGGCCGCCCAGCGAAAAATAGACGGCGAATCTTACTGGATAGTGCACAGCTTGCCAAGGGCAAGCGCGCAGCCGAACACAGACGCTTTTGGGGGCTCGGGTCGGGCACGCCAATGTTCGACGGGGTTCTTCCTGCGTGATGGTGCATCACTTCCGCCACGCGGAGAGGGGCTGAATTATCCAGATTGCGCGAAAAATTTCAACCTGCTTTGATTGGCTTCTATCGCCAAGGAGTGAATAACCGATGGAATACCGCCAGCTCGGCCGTACCGACCTCAACGTCAGCGCCCTGTGCCTGGGCACCATGACCTGGGGCGAGCAGAACATCCAGGCCGAGGCCTACGAGCAAATTGCCCGGGCCAAGGCCGCCGGGGTCAACTTCATCGACACCGCCGAGATGTACCCGGTCCCTCCCCGCCCGGAGACCTACGCGGCCACCGAGCGCATCATCGGCAACTGGTTCCGTGACCATGGCGACCGCGACGCGTGGGTCCTGGCCAGCAAGGTTGCTGGCCCGGGCAACGGCATCAGCCATATCCGTGACGGGCAGCTCAAGCACAACCGTCAGCACATCGTCGCGGCGCTGGACGAAAGCCTCAAGCGCCTCCAGACCGACCGCATCGACCTGTACCAGTTGCACTGGCCAGAGCGCAGCACCAACTTCTTCGGCAAGCTGGGCTACCAGCACCTGCCGCAGGATCACTTCACCCCACTGGAAGAAACCCTCGAAGTGCTCGACGAGCAGGTGCGTGCGGGCAAGATCCGCCACATCGGCCTGTCCAACGAAACGCCGTGGGGCACCATGAAGTTCCTGCAACTGGCCGAGAGTCGTGGCTGGCCGCGGGCGGTATCGATCCAGAACCCGTACAACCTGCTCAACCGCAGCTTCGAGGTGGGCCTGGCAGAAGTGGCCATACGCGAGCAATGTGGCCTGCTGGCCTATTCGCCGCTGGCCTTCGGCATGCTCTCGGGCAAGTACGAGAACGGCGCACGGCCGGACAATGCACGCCTGACCCTGTTCAGCCGCTTTGCCCGTTACTCCAACCCACAGACCGTGGCGGCCTGCAGCCGCTACGTGCAGCTGGCCCGCGAGCACGGCCTGGACCCGGCGCAAATGGCCCTGGCGTTCGTCACCCGACAGCCGTTCGTGACCAGCAACATCATAGGTGCCACCAGCCTGCAGCAGCTGGACAGCAACCTGGCCAGCCTTGAACTGAACCTGAGCGCCGATCTGCTGACAGCGATCGAAGCCATTCATCAGGAGCAGCCCAACCCGGCGCCTTGAGCCAAACACTGCGCCCCGCTTCGCGCCGCTGTTACATGGGGTAGACACAATCGCCAAAAAATAAGACGATCCAGCCGGTGATTGACCACTCTACCCTATAAGAACAATGACAATGATGTTTACCCAACCCTCAGCGTCGCTGCGGCGCGTCAGCATCCTGGCCATTGACAAGGTGTTCGCTTCGACCTTGATGCAGGCCAAGGACTTCTTCCACCTCGCCAGCCTGCGCTATAGCAAGCAGCTGGGCCTGGGCTTGCAGCCCATGTTCGACATCCGCCTGGTGAGCCCCGACAGCCAGCCCGTGGACAGCTTCAGCAATGTGCAGTTACCGGTTGACGGCGGCCTGGACGACGCCGATGTGATCATCCTCCCGGCCTACTGGGATGATTTCGACAACCTGCTGCAGCGTTACCCACAGGTGCTGCCGTGGCTGCGTGAACAGCACGCGCGTGGCGCGGTGCTGTGCGCCGAGGCCAGTGGTGTGTTCTGGCTGGCCGAATCCGGCCTGCTCGATGGCAAGGAAGCGACCACCTACTGGCGCTTCTTCAACAGCTTTGCCGAACGCTTCCCGCAGATCCGCCTGAACCAGGACAAGCACCTGACCGATGCCGACAATATCTATTGCGCCGGCGGTGCAACTTCAGCCTGCGACCTGTACATCTACCTGATCGAACGCTTCTGCGGTGCCAACGTGGCCCGTGCGGTGTCCCGCGATATCCTTTACGAAGTGCAACGCAACTACACCCCGGGGCGCATGGGCTTTGGCGGGCAGAAGCTGCACCAGGACCTGATCATCCTGCAGATCCAGCACTGGCTGGAGGAGCACTTCGCCGACAAGTTCCGCTTCGAGGATGTGGCCCGCAACCACGGCATGAGCATCCGCAACTTCATGCGTCGCTTCCAGGGCGCAACGGGTGACAAGCCGCTGCATTACCTGCAACGGTTACGCATCGAGACAGCCAAGGGGTTGTTGTCGAGTACGCGCAAGAGCATCAAGACCATCAGTTACGAGGTGGGGTATGACGATGCCAGTTTCTTTGCGCGGCTGTTCCGCCAGCACACCGAGTTGTCGCCGAACCAGTATCGGCAGCAGTTCATGCAGGAAGCCTGAAAGGCTTCCAGAGCGGCAGGTTTCGAGCTTCAAGCGACAAGAAAAACCAGAGCGGATCGCGCATTGCCCTAAATTTCCCTTGTCGCCTGTCGCCTGACGCTTGCCGCGGGCGTCAGGGCTTGTGCGCGCGCGCCAGGAATTCGTGCGACTGCATCTCCAGCAACCGGCTCAGGGTACGCTGGAACTCGAAGCTCAGACGCCCACCGGTATACAGGTCCTTCAACTCCACCTCGGCCGAGATGATCAGCTTGACGTTGCGATCGTAGAACTCGTCCACCATGTTGATGAAACGACGGGCGATGTCGTCGGTGGTGACGCCCATCTGCTCCACGTTGCTCAGCAATACGGCGTGGAAGATCTTGCCCAGCTCAATGTAGTCGTTCTGGCTGCGCGGCCCGTCGCACAGGGCGCGGAAGTCAAACCAGGCGACGTCGTCGCAAGTACGCAGGGCATTGATCGGGCGGTTCTCGATCATCAGCACGTCGTTTTCGATCGCCTGGGTGCACTCAGGGGTGAGCGCCTTGAAGCTGGCGCGCATGCTCTGGTGCGCCGCGTCATCAAGTGGGAAGTGGAACAGTTCAGCCTGCTCCAGGTGACGCAGACGGTAGTCGACCCCGCTATCGACGTTCACCACGTCGGTGTACTGCTTGATCATGGCAATGGCCGGCAGGAAGCGTGCACGCTGCAGGCCGTCCTTGTAGAGGCCGTCCGGCACGATGTTGGAGGTGGCCACCAGCGACACGCCGTTCTTGAACAGCTCTTCCATCAAGGTGCCGAGGATCATGGCGTCGGTAATGTCCGACACGAAGAATTCGTCGAAGCAGATCACCTTGGCTTCTTCGCTGAAGCGCTTGGCAATGAGGGTCAGCGGGTTCTTCTCGCCCTTGAGAGTTTTCATCTCCTCGTGCACACGCTTCATGAAGCGGTGGAAGTGCGTACGCATCTTCTGCTTGAACGGCAGCGCTTCGTAGAAGGTATCAACCAGGTAGGTCTTGCCTCGCCCCACCCCACCCCAGAAGTACAGGCCCTTGACCGGGGTCTGCTCCTTCTTGCCGAACAGCTTGCCGAACACGCCCGGCTTGTTGTTCTGCGCGTGCACCAGGTCGTCGTACAGGCGCTGAAGGTGACGCACCGCAGTTTCCTGCGCCGCGTCATGGAAGAAGTCGGGACGTTTCAGATCTGCTTGATAGCGTTCTAAGGGAGTCATGATTCGTTAGCGAGGCAACAAAAAACGGGCCGTCACTGTAGCGACAGGCCCGCTTAATGGCAATCAGTCTGTGGGAGCGGGCGTGCCCGCGAACACCGGCAAAGCCGGTGCCATGCACCGCGGCGCCTGTTTCGCGGGCACGCCCGCTCCCACCGTTTGGCAGCCTCAGTCCTGCTGAGGCGCCAAGGCTTCGTTCAGGCTCTGAATGGCAGCATCACGGGCTTCGACGCTGTCGAACTGCGGCCCGTCGGCAACCTGCTCGCCATTGAGCCACAGGCCGAAGCTCAGGCCTTCGACGCGCACATTAACCTCGCCACCTTGCTGCAGCTGCTTGCTCACGGCGCCGGCACTCTTGCCGTCGGCGAAGCTGCGCGACAACAGCAGTTGCTCGCCATCAGCGGCCAGCAGGCGGAAGCGGAAGCTGCCGTCTTCATCACGGAAGCTGACAAAACGCGCGCTCTTGGTGGCTTTTTTCTTCACTTCGGCGGTGGCCTGCACGCTGCTGCGGAACGAACGCAGGCCAACGGCCTCGCGCAGCTGCTCGAGGAACGGCGTGGCGATCTTGCGGGCCTTGGCAGCGCCGGCCAGCAGGATGTCTTCCAGGTCCGCCGGCCGGGCGATCAGCTGGTGATAGTACTCGCGCTTCTCGGCCAGTTGGCCGTCCAGCAGCTGGAACAGGCGCTGTTTGGCGTCGCCCCAGCCCAGGCCCTGCAGCAGCTCTTCGCGGAAACCGGCGCACTGCTCAGGCGTCGAGAAGGCCTGGTACAGGGTGAACAGGTGCGCGTTGTCCGGGTCTTTCGCCTCACCGGGCGCGCGCGAATCGGTGACGATGCGCGAGATGGCGTCTTTCATGTCCTTGGCGCTGGTGAACAACGGGATGGTGTTGTCATAGCTCTTGGACATCTTGCGCCCGTCCAGGCCCGGCAGGGTCGCCACGCTTTCTTCGATCACAGCCTCCGGCAAGGCGAAGAAGTCCTTGCCCTGGCCGAACAGGTGGTTGAAGCGCTGGCCGATATCGCGGGCCATTTCCACGTGCTGGATCTGGTCACGACCGACCGGCACCTTGTTGGCGTTGAACATCAGGATATCGGCGGCCATCAGCACCGGGTAGCTGAACAGGCCCATCGTCACGCCGGCGTCCGGGTCTTCGCCGTTCTCGACGTTCTTGTCCACCGAGGCCTTGTAGGCATGCGCACGGTTCAGCAGGCCTTTGGCAGCAACGCAGGTCAGCAGCCAGGTCAGCTCGGGGATTTCCGGGATGTCGGACTGGCGATAGAAGGTCACCTTGTCCGGGTCCAGGCCACCGGCCAGCCAGGTGGCGGCGATTTCCAGGCGCGAGCGCTGGATGCGCAGCGGGTCGTCGCACTTGATCAGGGCGTGGTAGTCGGCCAGGAAGTAGAACGAGTCGACACCGGGCTGCTGGCTGGCACGGATCGCCGGGCGGATGGCGCCGGCGTAGTTGCCCAGGTGCGGAGTGCCGGTGGTGGTGATACCGGTAAGAATGCGCGTGGTCATGGGTGTTCGCTTATTCAGGCTTGGCTCAGTTCGAAAGGCGCGGCAGCAGCAGATCCTTCAGATCGGTCAGCTTGCCATGGAAGAAGTGTCCGCATTCTGCCACTTTCAGCAGCTCATGGGGACGCGACAGGCTGTCGGACCATTCGTAAACCAGTTGCGGCGCGACGACTTCATCGGCGTCCGGCTGCACCACGGTGAGCGGGCAGCGCTGCGGCAGCGGGAATTCGGCGGTCAGGCGCATGACCGCCGGGGCGATCATGAACAGGTGCTGCAACTCGACGCCTGCCGTTTCAAGGCGCCCGGCCAGGCTGGTGGCAACGAAACCACCGAACGAAAAGCCCATCAGCACCAGCGGTAGCCCGGGGTGCCTGGCACGCAGCCATGCTGCAGCGGCCTCGGCATCGGCCACTTCGCCAGCGCCCATGTCGTGGCTGCCGGCGCTCTGGCCGACGCCACGGTAGTTGAAACGCAGGGTCACATAACCGGCATCACGTGCGGTGCGCTGCAGGGTCGAGACAACCTTGTTGAGCATGGTGCCGCCCTGGACCGGGTTAGGGTGGCAGATCAGCACCGCGCCACGGGCTTGCGCCACGTCCAGGTACAACGCTTCCAGCTGGCCGCTGGGGCCATCGATGAACAAGGGGGTTTCGCGGACAAGCAAGGCACTACTCCGTGACCTCGAGAAGGGTCGATTCGTCTAGGTGTGAAATTCTGTTCTGATTTGCGATCGCTCGCGGTATACAGCGCAGGTCTGAGCCGTTAACGTAAAGCAAAGCCGTTTATAGAGGAAGGACTCGTGGAACTCTCGCTCCTTGTTTGGTTGTTGCCAACCCTGGCCCTGGTCATCGGTGTGGCAGTCGGTTTCATTGTTGCCCGCCTGCTGCCCAATGCAGCCCCGAGCAACACCCAGCGTCAGCTGGATGACATCCAGAAGCGCTTCGACAGCTACCAGAACGAAGTGGTCACCCACTTCAACAGCACCGCCATGCTGGTCAAGAAACTGACCCAGAGCTATCAGGACGTACAGGATCACCTGGCTGAAGGCGCCAACAGCCTGGCCCTCGATGACGTCACCCGCCAACGCCTGCTGGCTGCGCTGCACTCCGATGCACCGCAAGGCCCGCGTGACCGCCTGACCCCACCTAAAGACACCGCCGAAGTGCCGCGCGACTATGCGCCGAAAGTGCCTAACTCGCCGGGCATGCTGGATGAGAGCTACGGGCTCAAGCGTTGATCTGCTGAACATGCAAAAGGCCTCGCAAGAGGCCTTTTTTGTGGATGCTGACTATGCCGGCCTCTTCGCGGGTGAACCCGCTCCTACAGGGGCCGCGCGGGCTTCAGAGCGTGCGCTGAACCTGTGCGGGCGTGCCCGCGAAGGGGCCAGTGCAGGCAACCTAGCAGCAGGCCTGCAATGCCTGTTCGACATCTGCCAGCAGGTCCTCCACATCCTCCAGCCCCACCGACAGACGCACCAACCCCTCCGATATCCCGTGATGCGCCCGCTCCTGCGGCGTATAGCTGGAATGCGTCATGCTCGCCGGATGCTGCGCCAGCGACTCGGCATCCCCCAGGCTCACCGCCCGGGCAAAGAGCTGCAGCGCATTCATGAAGCGCCGCCCCGCCTCAATGCCACCCTTGAGCTCAAACGCAATCATCCCACCAGGCAAACGCATCTGTCGCTTGGCCAACGCGTACTGGGCAAAAGACGGTAGCCCCGGGTAATGAATCAATTCCACCTGCGGTTGCCGAGCGAGAAACTCGGCCACCTGCTGGGCATTGGCGCAATGCCGGTCCATGCGCAGGGCCAGGGTCTTGATACCGCGCATCAGCAACGCCGCGTCATGCGGTGACAGCACCGCGCCGGTCATATCCTTCAGCCCTTCCAGGCGGATACGGTCGACCAAGGCCTTGCACCCCACCACCAACCCGGCAGTGATATCGCCATGCCCACTGAGGTACTTGGTTGCCGAGTGCACCACCAGATCCGCCCCCAACTCCAGTGGCCGCTGCAGGTACGGCGTACAGTAGGTGTTATCGACCACCACATGCACATCATGCCCCCGCACCGCCTCCACAACCGCCGCAATATCCACAAGCTGCATGTTGGGGTTGGCCGGTGTTTCGAAGTAGATCATCCGTGTTTTGCTGCTGATCGCCGCTTTCAGGGCCTTGGCATCGTTGAGATCGACATGGCGAACTTTCACCCCGAACTCACCAATACCGTGGTGCAGAAAAGCGAAGGTACAGCCATACAAGGTGCGTCCGACAATCAGCTCATCCCCAGGCCTTAGCAGGGTCCAGAGGGTTGAGGTAATGGCGCCCATCCCCGAGGCCAACGCCAACCCCGCTTCACCGCCCTCCAGCGAAGCCATGCGCTGCTCCAGCAAGGCCAGCGTGGGGTTGGAAATGCGGCTGTAGAAATGCCCAGGCTCCTCCCCGGCGAAGCAGGCAGCACCGTACTCGACAGTGGGAAAGGCATAGGTAGCCGTCTGGTACACCGGTGGCACCAGGGCGCCACCATGGGAAAGCGGGTCATAGCCATGATGAATGGCCCGCGTGGAAAAACCGGTGTTGTGGTGGGAGTCGCGCATGGCAACAGCCTCTTGTGGTTTGCTATAAGCTTATGCCACCGAGCTGCCGGATTTTTTCCAAAGTAGCCTACGCATACACGTGGTTGCTGGAACAAAAACAATAATCAACGGACCAGGAGGGCAAAAAATGCCTTCAAGCCTCGACCGCACCGACCGCGCCCTGCTCGCCGCCTTGCAGGACAATGCCCGTCTCACCGTTGCCGAACTCGCCGACCAGGTGGCACTGACCACCTCGCCCTGCTGGCGACGGGTCAAGTTACTGGAGGAAAACGGCTACATCACCGGCTACCAGGCCATCCTCTCGCCCAAGTCGCTGGGGTTTGGTGTGACCGCGTTCGTCAGCATCATGATGGACTCGCACACCAAGGACATGGCGCTGGCGTTTGAACAGCGCCTGATGGAAATCCCCGAGATCGTCGCCTGCCACAACATCTCCGGTCGCTATGACTTTCTGCTGGAGATCCTGGCACGGGACCTGGAGTCGTTTGGCGAATTTACCCGGGAAGTGCTGCAGCGGTTGCCGGGGGTGAAGGAGATCTATTCGAGTTTTTCGTACAAAGCGGTGAAGGAAAGACGGGTGATACCGGTGTCGGAGAAACATATCTGAGACGGATCTTTCCGAGCAACACGAAGCTTCCTACTGATTGACAGGCTGCAGCTGACATACCGCAAATTCGATATACGTAAACCTAGCCCATGTAGTGATCAGGAGAACCTACATGGCACGGGACAACACGTATTATCTCGATCACCCAGGATCTCAACATATCCGGATGCCATGACGCGCCGCTGAGAATGCTGGCACCGCACCCGGAGTCATTTGGCAAATTTACCCGGCAGTTTTTCATCCAAAGCGGTGGAGGATAAACAGGCTCCAAGACTATTCCTACAAATCACCAGGAACGATCCTACTGGCATACAACCTACCCCTGACATACATAAAGCTGGTCCCAGGGCACACTTTCCCTGCCTTTCACCCAGGGACGACTTCATGGCCAGCCTTCTTCCAGAATTCATCATCCGTAAACTCGCAGCTCAAACATTCCACAGCTTCGACCATTTCTCCCAAGCTTTCTGGCTGGCGATCGCAGAAGATCCGATCTACAGCCAGCAATTCATCCCCGCCCAACTCAACCGCCTCAAGAAAGGCTGGCCCCCTCGCGCGCCATTCCATGAAACGGCAAAGGGACTGCGCTCGTATCAGATATGCCACCTGAACCCGCCCGAGTGGGGTGGGCTGATGTACGACGCTGAAAACCTGCGGATCATGAGCGCTATGCAATACGCGCTTTCTTCGGAGACAACATGGTAATCAGCTTGAAGCACAGCCTCACCGACTACACCCACGGTGAGTTCCGATCGATTGTTGGGGCGTTGATTCAGGCGACAGGCTCGCGTGATTGGCAGGACCGATTGCTGGAGCATTTTATCGATGTGGTTGAGCATCCTGATGGCGCCGACCTTATCTATAGCCCCGACAAGGGACGGGGAAGATGCTCCGAGCAGGTCATGGCGCGCATCATGGAATGGAGAGCCTCCAAGGGGCTTGCAGTGTTCAGAATTAAAGATAGCTAGCCGCCCGGGTCTGGATACAGTTCTGAGGCTAGCGAAGAACCTTTGGGAACGGCGGTGCAAGGCACCGGCCTTGCCGGTGTTCGCGGCTAAAGCCTCTCCTACACTGATTGTGAAAACTTTCAGATTGTCAGCAATGCAGTTGCTCTTACAGGCACCGCACAAACCAGGATTACGCGTATAAAAAAACCCGCCGAAGCGGGTTTTTTCTTACAGGCTATCGCTTAGATCGCGCCACGCTGACGCAGCACGTCCAGCACCTGTTTAACGCCTTCGTCCACGCTGGTGGCCTGGGTGTCGATCACAAGATCAGCATCCAGCGGCACATCGAACGGGAAGCTCTCACCCGGGATGTTGTCGCCACCGGCAGCGTACAGGCCTTGCGGGTCACGCTCGCGGCAAACCAGCGGCGAGGCCTGGACGTAAACGGTCACCAGGCGTTCCTTGCCGATCAGCGCCTTGGCCTGTTCGCGGCCTTCGGCATCCGGGGCCACGAACGCAGCCAGGGTGAGCATGCCGGCTTCGTTGAACTGGCGCGCCACATGGGCGGCGCGGCGCCAGTTCTCGGTACGGCCAGCGCGGTCCTGTGGCAGGCCCTTGTTCAGGTCGTGACGCAGGTTCTGGCCGTCGAGCACGTACACCGCACGGCCCATGTCGAACAGCTTGCGCTCCACGGCATAGGCCAAGGTGCTCTTGCCAGCACCCGACAGGCCGCTGAACAGCACGGTGGCTGGCTGCTGACCGAAGCGCAGGGCGCGCTCTTCGGTGGACACGTGGGCCTGCTTGCCATGATGGCCGGTGCTGCCGTGTGGCAACACGGGCGGGGCGATGATCATGCCGGCGCCAACGGTGCCGTTGGTCAGGCGGTCGATGACGATGAACGCACCGGTGGTGCGGTTGCTGTCGTAACCGTCGAGGGCGATCGAGGTGTCCAGGGCTACCTTGACGCGGCCGATCTCGTTCAGTTGCAGCGCGCTGGCAGCGCCCTGCTCCAGGGTGTTCACATCGACCTTGTGGGTGATGCTGGCAATCGAACCTGGCACGTAGCTGGTGGCACGCTTGATGTCGTATTTCTTGCCCGGGAGCATCGGCTCCTCGGCCATCCACACCAGCATGGCGTCGAACTGGTCGGTGACCGGCGGGACATTGTCGGCATGTACCAGCAGGTCGCCACGGGAGATGTCGATCTCGTCTTCCATGGTCAGGGTCACGGCCTGGCCTGGGCCAGCGTTTTCCAGTTCACCTTCGTAGGTGACGATGGACTTGACCCGGCTGCTCTTGCCCGACGGCAGCACGACAATCTCGTCACCTTTGTGCACCACGCCGCTGGCGATGGTACCCGCGAAGCCGCGGAAGTTCAGGTTGGGACGGTTGACGTACTGCACCGGGAAACGCAGGTCGGTGAAGTTGCGGTCGGCCGAAACCTCGACGGTTTCGAGGATTTCCATCAGCGTCGGGCCGGCGTACCACGGCGATTGCTCGCTGTGGTTGACCACGTTGTCACCCTTGAGCGCCGACATCGGCACGAAGTGCAGGCTGCTCGGGGTCAGGTTGATGGCTTCGGCAAACTTCAGGTAGTCGGCCTTGATCGACTCGAAGACGCCTTCATCGAAGCCCTTCAGGTCCATCTTGTTGACCGCGACCACGATGTGCTTGATACCCAGCAACGACGCGATGTAGCTGTGGCGGCGGGTCTGGGTCTGCACGCCGTAGCGGGCATCGACCAGGATGATCGCCAGGTCGCAGGTGGACGCACCGGTGGCCATGTTGCGGGTGTACTGCTCATGGCCCGGGGTGTCGGCGATGATGAACTTGCGCTTGGCGGTGGAGAAGTAGCGGTAGGCGACATCGATGGTGATGCCCTGCTCGCGCTCGGCCTGCAGGCCATCTACCAGCAGCGCCAGGTCGACTTCTTCGCCGGTGGTGCCGACTTTCTTCGAATCACGGGTGATGGCCTCGAGGTGGTCCTCGTAGATCATCTTGGAGTCGTGCAGCAGGCGCCCGATCAGGGTGCTCTTGCCGTCATCCACGTTGCCGCAGGTGAGGAAACGCAGCAGTTCTTTACGCTCGTGCTGAGCCAGATAAGCGAGGATATCTTCGCTGATCAAATCGGATTGGTGCGACATGGAGTAACCCTGAAAATTAGAAGTAGCCCTGACGTTTTTTGTCTTCCATGGAACCGGCGCCATCGTGGTCGATGACCCGGCCCTGGCGCTCGGAAGTGCGCGTCAGGAGCATTTCCTGAATGATGTCGGTGAGCGTCTCGGCTTCCGACTCGACAGCGCCCGTCAGCGGGTAGCAGCCGAGGGTACGGAAACGCACCTTCTTCTTGACGATGCGGGCTTTCTCTTCCTCAGAGAGGTGCTCGAGGATGCGTTCGTCGTCGATCATGATCAGGGTGCCGTTCTTCTCGATGACTTCACGCTCGGCGGCGAAGTACAGCGGCACGATCGGGATGCCTTCAAGGTAGATGTACTGCCAGATGTCCAGTTCGGTCCAGTTCGACAGCGGGAAGACGCGGATCGACTCGCCCTTGTTGACCTTGCCGTTGTACACGTTCCACAGCTCGGGGCGCTGGTTCTTCGGGTCCCAGCGGTGCTTGCTGTCACGGAACGAGTACACACGCTCCTTGGCCCGCGACTTCTCTTCGTCGCGGCGCGCACCACCGAAGGCAGCGTCGAAACCATGCTTGTCCAGCGCCTGCTTCAGGCCCTGGGTCTTCATGATGTCGGTGTGCTTGGAACTGCCATGGGTGAACGGGTTGATGCCTTGCGCCACACCCTCAGGGTTGACGTGGGTGATCAGCTCCAGGCCCATTTCCTCGACCATCTTGTCGCGGAAGCTGTACATCTCCTGGAATTTCCACTGGGTGTCGACGTGCATCACCGGGAACGGCAGCTTGCCCGGGAAGAAGGCCTTGCGCGCCAGGTGCAGCATCACGGCGGAGTCCTTGCCGATCGAGTACAGCATCACCGGGTTGTCGAACTCGGCGGCCACCTCGCGGATGATGTGGATGCTCTCCGCCTCCAGCTGTTTCAAGTGCGTCAGTTTGTCGACCATGGCTACTCACGAAAAACGATCTTATGGACGGCCTGCGGGCCGTGTTCGAGCGAGCCACTTTATCACAGCGGCTGCTTCTATTTAGGAGGCTGGCTAGATCGAAAAAGTCTAACGATATGACTGGGGGTTTGGGCTGGCAGGGCCGGCCTCTTCGCAGGTGAACCCGCTCCTAGGAGGCCCGCGCGTAGGAGCGGGTTCACCCGCGAAGGGGGCGACACCGCTATCAGATAGGGTTCGGGCAATCGATGAACAGGTGCTCCACGGCAAACCGTCGTACCAGGTAATCGCCCAGTGCCTGCACCCCGTAGCGTTCAGTGGCATGGTGCCCGGCCGCAATGAAGCTGACGCCATTCTCGCGCGCACTGTGGTAGGTCTGCTCGGACGCCTCGCCGGTCAGGTACAGGTCGACCCCAGCAGCAATCGCCGTGTCGATATAGCCCTGCCCGCCGCCGGTACACCAGCCCACCCGTCGGATCATTTGATTGCCTTCGACCAGCAACGGCTCACGCCCCAGCACCTGTTGCACCCGGCGGGCAAAATCGCGCGCGGTCATCGGCTCGGCCAACGAACCGACCAGGCCGACCACCTTGGGGTTTTCCGGGTCAAGCGGCCCTTCGACAGTGATCTTCAGTCGCCGCGCCAGCTGCACGTTGTTGCCTACTTCCAGGTGCACGTCCAAGGGCAGGTGAAACGCCAACAGGCTTATATCGTTATTCAGCAAGGTCTTCAGGCGACGCTGGCGAATGCCGGTGATGCACGGGTTCTCGCCCTTCCAGAAATAACCATGGTGCACCAGCACCAGATCAGCCTCGGCCTCGACGGCCGCATCCAGCAATGCCTGGCTGGCGGTAACACCACTGACAATGCGGCTGACCTGCGGCCGGCCTTCGACCTGCAGGCCATTTGGGCAATAATCCTGGATCTTCGCGCTGCCCAGGTAACGCTCGGCTTCCTCGACCAGGGTGTTTAGAGCGACGGCCATGAAAATCTCCTCGAAAACTGCGCTTTTCTCGGGCACAACGCCTGACGAACGCCCGTATAATGCCGGCCATTATGGGCCGTCGCTGTCACTGGGGGAACCGGTGTATGATCGCCCGCGCTCATGCCCCACTGCCAGGCCGCTGGCCCCTGCTCTTTCCAGGATTCGTTCATGTTCAAGGCTTTGCGTTACTTCGGCTGGCCCCTGCTTACCGGCATACTGATCGCCATGCTGATCATCCAGCGTTTTCCGCAATGGGTCGGGCTGCCCAGCCAGGACGTCAACCTGCAGCAAGCGCCACAGACCACGCGGATCATGCAAGGCCCGGTGTCGTACGCCGACGCCGTGACCCTGGCCGCCCCGGCGGTGGCCAACCTGTACACCACCAAGGTGGTGAACAAAAGCGCCCACCCGCTGTTCGAAGACCCGCAGTTCCGCCGCTTCTTCGGCGATAACCTGCCCAAACAGCGCCGCTGGGAATCAAGCCTGGGTTCGGCGGTAATCATGAGCCCAGAGGGCTACCTGCTGACCAACAACCATGTTACCAGCGGCGCCGACCAGATCGTCGTAGCCCTGAAGGATGGCCGCGAAACCCTGGCCCGCGTGATCGGCAGCGACCCGGAAACCGACCTGGCGGTGCTGAAGATCGACTTGAAGAACCTGCCGGCGATCACCATCGGCCGCTCCGACACCATTCACATCGGCGACGTGTCACTGGCCATCGGCAACCCGTTCGGCGTCGGCCAGACGGTGACCATGGGCATCATCAGCGCCACTGGCCGCAACCAGCTGGGGCTGAACAACTACGAAGACTTCATCCAGACCGACGCGGCGATCAACCCGGGCAACTCCGGTGGCGCGCTGGTGGATGCCAATGGCAACCTGATCGGCATCAATACCGCGATCTTTTCCAAGTCCGGTGGCTCGCAGGGCATCGGCTTCGCCATCCCGGTAAAACTGGCACTGGAGGTGATGAAGTCGATCGTCGAACACGGCCAGGTGATCCGTGGCTGGCTGGGTATCGAAGTACAGCCACTGAGCCAGGAGCTGGCAGAGTCGTTCGGCATGAAGGACCGCCCAGGCATCGTGGTGGCGGGTATCTTCCGCGAAGGGCCAGCGGCCAAGGCCGGGCTGCAACTGGGTGACGTGATCCTGAGCATCAATGGCGAGCCGGCCGGCGACGGGCGCAAGTCGATGAACCAGGTAGCGCGGATCAAGCCCAACGAGAAGATCACCATCGAGGTGATGCGCAACGGGCAGCAGTTGAAGCTGATCGCCGAGGTGGGGCTACGGCCGCCGCCAGCGCCGGCTGTAACGCAAGAAGAAAAGTAAGGTGAGGCCTTAAGCCGTTCCGCAACCCTGTGGGAGCGGCCTTGCGTCGCGATGGGCCGCCTAGCGGCCCCAACATTTCAGCTTCGCAGGGCATATGCCCGGGGCCGCTTTGCGGCCCATCGCGACACAAGGCTGCTCCACAGTTGGCCGAGTCTGCAGCCGCTACTGCATCAATGCAGGATCTGGCTGAGGAACAACCTGGTCCGGTCACTGCGCGGCCGGTCGAAGAAGTCATCCGGCGCGGCCTGCTCCACAATCTCGCCCTTGTCCATGAAGATAACCCGGTTCGCCACGGTACGGGCAAAGCCCATTTCGTGGGTCACGCAGAGCATGGTCATGCCATCCTCGGCCAGGCCCACCATGGTATCGAGCACTTCCTTGACCATTTCCGGGTCCAGTGCCGAGGTCGGTTCGTCGAACAGCATGATCTTGGGCTTCATGCACAACGCGCGGGCAATGGCCACACGCTGCTGCTGGCCGCCAGACAACTGACCAGGGTACTTGTGTGCCTGCTCCGGAATCCGCACACGCTCCAGGTAGTGCATGGCAATTTCCTCGGCCTTGCGCCGTGGCATCTTGCGCACCCACATCGGCGCCAGGGTGCAGTTCTCCAGGATGCTCAGGTGCGGGAACAGGTTGAAGTGCTGGAACACCATGCCCACCTCGCGGCGGATGGCCTCGATCTGCTTGAGGTCGTTGGTCAGCTCCACGCCATCGACCACGATGCGCCCTTGCTGATGCTCTTCCAGGCGGTTAAGGCAGCGGATGGTGGTGGACTTGCCCGAGCCGGACGGCCCGCACAGCACGATGCGCTCGCCCTGGCGCACATTCAGGTTGATGTCCTTGAGCACATGGAACTGGCCGTACCACTTGTTCACACCCTGCATCTGGATGATGCCTTCGGGGCCAGCAGGCTGCTTGATCGCTTCACTCATTTCGAAACTCCTAACGCTTGTGGCCAGTGTCCAGCTTGCGCTCCAGATGCATGGAGTAGCGGGACATACCGAAACAGAAAATCCAGAACACCAGGGCGGCGAACACGTAGCCCTCGGTAGCCATGCCCAGCCAGGCCGGGTCGGCCGCGGCTTGCTTGACGCTGTTCAGCAGGTCGAACAGGCCGATGATGATCACCAGGCTGGTGTCCTTGAACAGGGCAATGAAGGTGTTGACGATGCCGGGAATCACAAGCTTCAGCGCCTGCGGCAAGATCACCAGCCCCATCGAGCGCCAGTAGCCAAGGCCCATGGCCGCGGCGGCTTCGTACTGGCCCTTGGGGATGGCCTGCAGGCCGCCGCGCACCACCTCGGCGATGTACGCCGACTGGAACAGGATCACACCGATCATCGCCCGCAGCAGCTTGTCGAAGCTCATGCCTTCTGGCAGGAACAACGGCAGCATCACCGACGACATGAACAGCACGGTGATCAGCGGTACGCCCCGCCAGAACTCGATGAAGGTCACGCACACCACTTTCACGGCCGGCATCCTCGAACGCCGGCCCAGTGCCAGCAGGATGCCCAGCGGCAAGGCGCCGACGATGCCCACCGTGGCGATCACCAGGGTCAGCATCAACCCGCCCCACTGGCTGGTCGGTACGCTTTCCAGGCCCAGGTACCCACCGTGCAGCAGGGTATAGGCCAGTACCGGGTACAGCACCAGGAAGCCCAGGCCATAGAAGGCCTTGCGCGGGAAACGCTTGATGAACAGCGGCGCGGCGCCGAGCACGGCAAGCCACACGGTCAGGTCCACACGCCAGCGCAGCTCAGTCGGGTAATAGCCGTACATGAACTGGCCAAAGCGCTGCTGCACGAACACCCAGCAGGCGCCTTCCTTGGTGCAATCGGCGCGCGTGGTGCCGAACCAGTTGGCATCGATCAACGCCCACTGCAGCAACGGCGGCACGATCAGCCACACCAGGTAGAGGGCGAACAGGGTCAACAGCGTGTTGAGCCAGCTGGAGAACAGATTGGCACGCATCCATGCGAGCACGCCGACGGTTTTCACCGGTGGCGGCATATCGGGTTTGAAAACATGGGCATTCACGGGCGTATCCTCACCGCTCGATCAGCGCAATGCGCTTGTTGTACCAGTTCATCAGCAGCGAAATGCTGATGCTGATGGCGAGATAGACACTCATGGTGATGGCAATCACCTCGATGGCCTGGCCGGTCTGATTGAGCACGGTGCCGGCGAACAGCGAGACCATCTCCGGGTAGCCGATACCGGCCGCCAGCGAAGAGTTCTTCGCCAGGTTGAGGTATTGGCTGGTCAGCGGCGGAATGATCACCCGCAGTGCCTGGGGAATGATCACCTTGCGCAGGGTCGGGCCCTCGCGCAGGCCCAGCGAGCGCGCGGCTTCGGTCTGGCCATGGCTGACCGAACGGATACCGGAGCGCACGATCTCGGCGATGAAGGCTGCCGTATAGATAGTCAGCGCCAGGGTCAGCGCCAGCAACTCGGGGATCAGCACCCAGCCACCGACAAAGTTGAAGCCTTTGAGCTGCGGCACCTCCCAGCTGACCGGGCTGCCGAACAGCAACACGCTCAGCCCTGGGATGGCGATGAACAGCGCCAGGCCCACCCAGAACTTGTGGAATGGCACGCCGGTCTCGTCGAAGCGCTTGTTGGCGAAGCGCACCATCAGCACGATCGCGACAATCGCTACTGCCAGGGCCACCACGAATGGCCAGAAACCGTCGGCCATCGACGCACCCGGCATGTTCAGGCCGCGGTTGCTGATGAAGAACATGTCATCGATGTTGATGCTGCCCCGCGGCCCCGGCAGGGTCAGGAACACGGCGAAGTACCAGAACAGGATCTGCAGCAACGGCGGAATGTTGCGGAAGGTTTCCACATACACGGTTGCCAGTTTGCTGATCATCCAGTTCGGTGACAGGCGCGCTACGCCAATGATGAAGCCCAGAATCGTTGCCAGGATGACGCCGATGAAGGTCACCAACAGCGTATTGAGCAGGCCGATGACGAACACCCGCGCATAACTGTCGGATTCCACATAGGGGATCAGGTGCTGGGCGATACCGAAGCCGGCACTGCGGTCGAGGAAGTCGAAGCCCGAGGTAATGCCCCGGTGTTGCAGGTTGGTTTGCGTGTTGTGAAACAGGTACCAGCCCAGGCCGACCACGAAGACGATCGTGAGGATCTGGAACAGCCACGCGCGCACACGCGGATCGTTAAGGGACAAGCCCTTGGGTGCGCCGATTTGATTTTGCATGAAGTGCCCCGGACAGTAGGGATTCGAACAGCCTGCGGCGGCGGAATGCCGCCGCAGGGTGCAGCCATCAGCGCACTGGAGGCGCGTACTGGATGCCGCCGTTGTTCCACAGGGCGTTCATGCCACGGTCGATCTTCAAGTCAGTGCTCTGGCCCAGGTTCTTCTCGAACACTTCGCCATAGTTACCCACTTGCTTGACGATCTGCACTACCCAGTCTTTGGGCAGCTTGAGGTCCTTGCCATACTCGCCATCCGCACCCAGCAGTCGGGCGACATCCGGGTTCTTGGTGGCCTTGGCCTCGGCCTCGACGTTCTTGGAAGTGATGCCCGCTTCTTCGGCATTGAGCATGGCGAACAGGGTCCACTTGACGATGCTGAACCACTCCTCGTCGCCTTTACGCACTACCGGGCCCAGTGGCTCCTTGGAGATGGTTTCCGGCAACACCACGTAGTCGGTCGGCGCAGCCAGCTTGGAGCGCTGGGCGAACAGCTGCGATTTGTCCGAAGTCAGCACGTCGCAACGGCCAGACTCCAGCGATTTGGCGCTCTCGTCAGAGGTGTCGAAGGTAATCGGGGTGTACTTCAGGCCATTGGCACGGAAGAAGTCCGACACGTTCAGCTCGGTGGTGGTACCGGCCTGGATGCAGATGGTCGCGCCATCGAGCTCTTTGGCGCTGGAAACGCCAAGCTTCTTGTTGACCAGGAAGCCGACGCCGTCATAGTAGGTGACACCCGCGAACACCAGGCCCATGCCGGCATCGCGCGAGCTGGTCCAGGTGGTGTTGCGCGACAGCACGTCGACCTCGCCCGACTGCAGGGCAGTGAAGCGTTCCTTGGCGTTGAGCTGGCTGAACTTGACCTTGGTGGCATCACCGAACACGGCGGCGGCCACGGCGCGGCAGACATCGGCATCGATGCCGACGATCTTGCCCTGCGCATCAGGTACCGAGAAGCCTGGAAGACCGTCGCTCACGCCACACTGGACGAAGCCCTTCTTCTTGACCGCATCATAGGTGGCGCCGGCCTGGGCAGTGCTCACGGCGCCCAGCGCGGCGGCAGCGGTCAGGACTGCCAGGGTGGTTTTCAACATCTTCATTCACAACCTCCAAATCGCTCTTGTTGTATCGAGCCGGAATTGCACCGCACCCTTTTGAGGCGTATCCGACCCGTATTGGCTTGTTATTGGGTCAATTGGCGCAATGGACTGTTCTGTGACAGCCTTCGCGTGCAGAGGGTGTTACCGTCACGGCCTGCCCTTTGCATCACAGGTTGAGTTGCAAACCGCGTACCAAATTTTCTGGCTGTAGCGTTTAAGCGCTCGTCAAGTAGGAAAAGTTGTATCGTTGCGACATTCTTTTTCCGACAATCATTTCCGGTGCTTTCTTTTCACGCACGCCATAACAAGACCCGCACACTTTCGGAGCAGTCATGACCAACCCGCTGATTCTCGAACCACAGAAAACCGCTGACGCCTGTGTGATCTGGTTGCACGGTCTGGGGGCCGACCGTTACGACTTCCTACCTGTGGCCGAATTCATGCAGGAGCGCTTGCTCAGCACACGCTTCATCATGCCCCAGGCACCGACCCGCCCCGTGACCATCAACGGCGGCTATGCCATGCCCAGCTGGTATGACATCAAGGCCATGACCCCGGCCCGTGCCATCGACGACGCGCAGCTGGAAGCTTCTGCCGAGCAGGTGGTTGCGCTGATCAAGGCCGAGCAGGCCAAAGGCATCAACCTGTCGCGAATCTTCCTGGCCGGCTTCTCCCAGGGCGGCGCGGTGGTGCTGCACACTGCCTATATAAAGTGGCAGGAAGCACTGGGTGGGGTGATCGCCCTGTCCACCTATGCTCCCACCTTCAATGACCAACACCAGTTGAGTGCCTGCCAGCAGCGCACACCAGCCCTGTGCCTGCATGGCGTGCATGACTCGGTGGTCATCCCGTCCATGGGCCGTACCGCCTTCGAGTACCTGAACACCTGGGGCGTCGCTGCCCGCTGGTACGAATACCCGATGGAACACGAAGTGGTGGTCGAAGAACTGAACGATATCCACGACTGGCTGAGCAAGCAGCTGCAATAGGCAACCTCGCTTGTAGTTGTGGGCGTATTCCGCTACGCCGCGCCCGGATCTTGCATTACACTGCCCGGCGTACATTCCTTAATCAGTTGATGAGACGACCGTGCTCAAAGCACTCAGAAAAATATTCGGCAAGGGAGAGGCCGCACCACAAGCCGCCGCTCCTGCTGCCAGCGTGACGCCGGAAGCCCGGCCCGCGGCAAAACCGGCCGCACCCCATGCCAACCCCGCCCCCAAGGCTGAGCAACCTGCCGCCGCTACGCCACCTGCCGAACAACCGGCCAAGGAAAAACCGCGCCGCGAACGCAAGCCCAAGCCGCAGGCCAGCCTGTGGAAGCCCGAGGACTTCGTGGTCGAGCCACAGGAAGGCAAAACCCGCTTCCACGACTTCAAGCTGTCCAACGAGCTGATGCACGCCATCCACGACCTGGGCTTCCCGTACTGCACGCCAATCCAGGCGCAGGTCCTGGGTTATACCCTGCGTGGCCAGGACGCCATCGGCCGGGCCCAGACGGGCACCGGCAAGACGGCCGCCTTCCTGATCTCGATCATTTCCCAGTTGCAGCAGACGCCACCGCCTAAAGAGCGCTACATGGGCGAGCCGCGCGCGCTGATCATCGCCCCCACCCGCGAGTTGGTGGTGCAGATCGCCAAGGACGCCGCTGCCCTGACCAAGTACACCGGCCTGAACGTGATGAGCTTCGTCGGTGGCATGGACTTCGACAAGCAGCTCAAAGCCCTGGAAGCGCGCCACTGCGATATCCTGGTGGCTACCCCGGGCCGCCTGCTGGACTTCAACCAGCGTGGCGAAGTGCACCTGGACATGGTCGAGGTGATGGTGCTTGACGAAGCCGACCGCATGCTCGACATGGGCTTCATCCCCCAGGTCCGCCAAATCATTCGTCAGACACCGCCGAAAAGCGAGCGCCAGACCCTGCTGTTCTCCGCCACCTTCACCGACGATGTGATGAACCTGGCCAAGCAGTGGACCACCAACCCGGCCATCGTCGAGATCGAGCCGGAGAACGTGGCCAGCGAAACGGTAGAGCAGCACGTGTATGCGGTGGCCGGCAGCGACAAGTACAAACTGCTGTATAACCTGGTGACCCAAAACAAGTGGGAACGGGTGATGGTGTTCGCCAACCGTAAGGACGAAGTGCGGCGCATCGAGGAAAAGCTGGTACGCGACGGTATCAATGCCGCCCAGCTGTCGGGTGACGTGCCGCAGCACAAGCGCATCCGAACCCTGGAGAGCTTCCGCGAAGGGCGCATCACCGTGCTGGTGGCCACCGACGTGGCCGGGCGCGGGATCCATATCGATGGCATCAGCCACGTGATCAACTTCACCCTGCCGGAAGACCCTGACGACTACGTGCACCGCATTGGCCGTACCGGCCGTGCCGGCACCAGTGGTGTGTCGATCAGCTTCGCCGGTGAAGATGACTCGTATCAGCTGCCAGCGATCGAAGCGCTGCTGGGGCGCAAGATCAAGTGCGAGATGCCGCCGGATGAACTGCTCAAGCCGGTGCCGCGCAAGCATCACTGACCTTCAGCAGGCTATATGCGCCCTGTGG